>NZ_JBHVXZ010000053.1:0-64072 GCF_042881395.1 Amycolatopsis sp. NPDC058278
TTGTACCACCTGACGTTCTGGGTGGGGACGGCCCGCCCCGCGGGGGGGCGGCCCGCGCCGGGCGTGGCCGCCATCTGGGTGGACCACACCCTGTACTTCGTGAGCGGGCCCGGCACCCGCCGGGCCCGCAACCTGGCGGCGAACCCGGCGTGCAGCGTGTCGGTGCGGCTGCGCGGCCTCGACGTCACGATGGAAGGCGAGGCCCACCGGGTCGCCGAACCCGAGGTCCTGGAGCGGGTGGCGGCCGTCTACCGCGAGGGCGGCTGGCCCGCGACGGTGGAGGACGGCGGGTTCAACGCGCCGTTCATGGCGGCGAGCGCCGGGCCGGCGCCGTGGCACCTGTACCGGCTCACGCTGCACCGGGCCATCGGCGTCGCCACCGCCGAGCCGCACGGTGCCGCCCGCTGGGACTTCAGCCGCTGATCGCCGCCGCGACCAGCCCGCCGATCGCGGCCATGCCGTCCGCGTTCGGGTGCAGCGGCGCGGCGACCGACGTCGGGATCACGCTCTCGAACCACTTCACGCCGGGCAGCTTGCAGACGTCGTGCCCGATCGAGGCCGTCCGGACGTCGACGTAGCGCGCGTCGTGCGCGGCGGCCTGCCGGGCGAGGGCGGCGTTGGTCTTGTCGACGCTGCCCTGGATGTAGTTCGCGTCGCGCGGGGTCAGCGGCGCGATCGGCCAGCAGCCGTTGTGCGGCAGGTAGGTGCCGTAGCCGGCCACGAAGACGTCGGCGTTCGGCGCCTTCGCGTGGATCGCATCGAGCAGCGCGCCCCACACGGGCTCGAACGCGGCGATCTTCTCGGCCAGCTGGTCGTGGCCGCCGGCGGTGTACCGGTCGACGCAGTCGGGATTGATGCCGGGCAGCAGGTTGATGCAGCTCGTGGCGGCCCCGACCAGGCCGATGTCGTTGCCGCCGATCGTCACGGTCACCGTGCGGGTCTGCTCGCTCAGCGCGTCCAGCTGCGGCGGCACCGCGCCGGACGACGTCTGCTGCGGGGCGGTCATGTCCGCCGTCGTCGCGCCGGAGCACGTGACGTCCTTCAGCGGCACGCCGAGTTCTTTCGCGGCGACGTGCGGGTAGTCCGCCAGGGAGCGGAGGCAGCCGGGGGAGGAGAGGTCGGGCGGCAGGATCAGCGGCCCGGCCGCCGCCGAATCCCCCAGTGCCACGTATTCCCCGGCGGTGCCCGCCGCCGCCGTGCCCGCCGTCGCGCCCGTCAGCGCGATGACCATGATCGCGATGAACGCCGTCGTCCTCACTCGCACGCCGTCCTCCTTGACACGCTGTTCTCTTGACGCAGTGCTGATTGTTGGTCTCCGTGACACCATCGGCACTGCGCGTGCCCGGATTGACTGGGAATCCGGGCAGAGAACGGGGGGATCGGTTGTGACCGAGCACAAGTGCGGCGGGGACCTCGCCCTCGGCGGGCAGCGCGTGCACGAGCGGCTCACCCGGGAGGAGCCCGAGCTGATCGCCCGGGTGCTCGCGCGGATCCAGGCCGAGGTGGCGGACTACCGGCGGCTGCCGGTGGAGGAACTGGCCGGCGACATCGCGGGCATCACGCGGCAGGCGGTGCGGGCGTTCGCGCGCAGCCTGCGCGAGGATCGCGAGCTGAACGCGGCTGAGCTGCGGCAGGTCGGCGCGTCCGCGGTCCGCCGCGCGGAAGAGGGCTTTCCGCTGGAGGCCGTGCTGACCGCGTACCACGTCGGCGCGCGGGAGATCTTCGCCGTCGGCTCCGCTTCGTCGGGCAGTGCGGACGTCGCCGATCTCCTCGAAGTCGCGGACCGGGTGCTGGCGTTCGTCGGCACGGTCACCGGCGCCGTGACGCGGGGGTACCTGGAGGAGCTGCGGACGAAGGTCGGGCAGGAGCACACCGCGCGCCGGACGCTGCTGTCGGTGCTCGTCGACGGCGGCCCGGTCGACGTCGTCGCCCGCAGCGCCGGGATCGCGCTGCCCGCGCGGTACGTCGTGCTGAGCGTCGAACTCGGGCCCCACGCCGACGAGGAGTCGCCGGGGGTGGACGCCGAGATCGCCGTCCGCCGCAAGCTCCGCCGGTTCCTGGCGGCGTTCGAGCAGGCGTGCGGTGAGGGTGTGCTGGCGTCCCTGGACGGCCCGGGCGGGCTCGTCCTGCTCCCGGTCGCGGGCCGGCTGACCTCGATGCCGGAGTGGCACGCGGTGCTGGCCGCGGCCGGGCGCGCGGCGGGGGTGACCGTGCTGGCGGCGGCGGAACCGGCGGCGCCGGCGGAGGTCCGGGCGGTGGCCGCGCAGACCGGCGAGGTGCTGGACGTGCTGCGGTGGTTCGGCCGGCCGCCGGGGCTGTACCGCCTCGACGACGTCCTGGTCGAGTACCAGCTGACCCGCCCGGGAGCGGCCCGCGACCGCCTCGCGGCGGCGTTGGACCCCCTGGAAGCCCACCCGGAGCTGGTGGAAACGCTGGACGCCTACCTGGCCCTGGACACGAACCGCCGCCGCACGGCGGCCCAGCTTCACATCCACCCCAACACGGTCGACTACCGCCTCCGCCGCGTCCGCGACCTGACGGGCATCGACCCGCTCAACCCGGCAGGCCTGCCCCGCATCATCGCGGCCGCGGCCGCCCGCCGCGCGACCCGTCCCCACCGCTGACGTGTCGTCCCCCCAGGTACGCGTGTCGTCCCTTCAATCACGCGAGTCGACCCCTCAATCACATGAGTCGACCCTTCCATCACGGGGCTCGCAGTACCCGGACGGACGACTCGCGTACCCGGACGGACGACTCGCGTACCTGGAGGGACGACACGCGTGATGGGGAGGTCGACACGCGTGATGGGGAGGTCGACACGGCGGCGCGGGCGAGGAGGCCGGTGACCAGGGCCGAGGCGAGGACGAGCGCGGCGAGGCGGGCCGGCGCGTCGAAGGTGAGCTCGCCGAGGCGGCCGAGGACGAAACCCGTGTGGAGGGCCCAGGCGACCACCGCCACCGCCGTGGCCGCCAAAGGGGGACTTCGGTGGGCGACAGCCAGGACGACCGCTCCCAGGGTGACCAGCGCGTACCAGGGATGGCCCGTCGCCCCGGCCAGGTCCGCCACGATCACCGCGGCGACGGCGGCCACGCACCCGAACGGAAATCCGAAGCCCTCTGTCATCCGTCCAGTCCAGTCCCGGGGACGACGACGACCGTGGCCCAGGACACATTCTCTACACCGAGCTCCGGGATCTTTACGATTCATTTACCTCGCGCGGCTACGCCCTCGATGGCGTCGGCGAGCTCGGGCCAGACCGCGCGCGGCAGGTTGTGCCCCATGCCCGGGATCACCACCAGCTCCGCGCCCGGGATCGCCTCGGCCGTCGCCTTGCCGCCGCTCACGTTGATCAGCGGGTCGGCGTCGCCGTGGACGACCAATGCCGGGAGCCGCACCGAACGCAGCCCGGCCGTGCGGTCGCCGGACGCCACGACCGCCGCCGCGTGGCGCAGCGTGCCCACCGGGTGGCGGGCGCGGTCGTAGTGCAGGGCCGCCTTGGCCAGCAGGAACGCCTCGTCGTCCGGGTAGCCGGGGGAGCCGAGCCGCCGGTAGCCCTCGACGCTGTCGGCCAGCGCCTGCTCACGCGTCGACGCCGGCGGCCGGGTCAGCATCGCCAGCGCCCACGGCTCGGCCTGCCCGACTTCCCGGTCGCCGGTGGTCGACATGATCGACGTGATCGACCGCAGCCGGTCCGGGTGGTCGATGGCCAGCTGCTGCACGATCATCCCGCCCATCGACGCCCCGACCACGTGCGCCCGGTCGATGCCGAGCGCGTCGAACAGCCCGACGGCGTCGTCGGCCATGTCCGACAGCGTGTACGGCGCCGTCGACGAATCGCCGGCCGCCAGCGCGGCGAGGTCCGGCGGGGGCAGGTGGTCGAGCCAGGTGGAGAGCCCGACGTCCCGGTTGTCGTAACGCACGACGAAAAATCCGCGACCGGCGAGCAATTCGCAGAAGCCGTCCTCCCAGGTGATCATCTGGGCGCCGAGGCCCATCACCAGGACCAGCGGCGGGGCCGCCGGATCGCCGAAAGTGTCGTACTCGAGCTCGAGACCGTTGGCCTGTGCGCGTGCCATACCCCGATCCTGCCGTACCCGCGCGGAGCTGGCACCGGCCCGGGCGGTGCGGTTACCGTTACCCCCCATGCCGACCTCATCCTCGGGCACGGGACAGCGCCCCCGGTCGCGGGCCGCGGCGGGACTGCCCGCGCTGACAGCCGATTGCATCGTCAGCGCGGCCACGGCCCTCACCGCCCAGCGCGGCCTGGACAACTGGACCCTGCGAGAACTCGCCCGTTCGGTCGAGGCCTACCCGGCGGTGATCTACCACCACGTCGGCGACCGGGACGCGGTGGTGAACGCCGTCGTCGACCGGGTCGTCGGGCTCTTGGAGCTGCCCGAGGAACAGCTGCCGTGGCAGGAGTGGTTCACCGAGCTGCTGGCCGGCCTGCGCGCGGTGCTGCGGACCTATCCGGGGTGCGCGCGGCGGCTGGCGCTGTTCGGCCCGTCCGTCAAGGCGGCCACGCGCACCATCGACGCGGGCGTCGGCGTGCTGCTGGCCGCCGGGTTCGGCCGCGAAAGCGTGCTGGCCTACAACCTGCTGCTGATGACCGCGTGCCAGTTCGTCGCGATGGAGGACGACCGCGACGGCGCGCTCGCGCTCCGGATCGACAACACCGAGGAGTACGCAACCTACCGCGAGCGGGCCGACCTGCCCGGGATGGCCGAGCTGGGTGCGGCGATGCACGACCTGATGGGCGACCCGGACCTCGCCTCGGGCTATTACGCGCAGCTCTACGACTATGCCGTTCGGCGGTGCCTCGACGGGCTCGCGCACCGCCTGGATGAACTTCGTAATCCGGACATCTCGGGTTGACAGCAACTTGACAGTGCCGCGGCGTACCGTGGGCCTGCGTCGGTGGTTCGCCCACAGACCCGGAGCCCCTGGCGCCCTCCTCCCCCTCGTGGCGCCGGGGGCTTCGGTCTACCCGGGGTCGCCCTGCCGCGGCGCCGGGGGGCCGGTGCGCGGCGGCTCGGCCTGGATGGCCGGGAAGATCTCGCCGACCAGGGTCACCAGTGACTTCGACAGCAGCAGGTGCACCTGGTCGCGCGTCAGCGAGCGGCGCACGAGCCACTCCCGGCCCGCCGCCTTCACCATCCCGCCGAACGCGCGCACCAGGGCGTTGAGCTCCGGCCCGTGGTCGCTCTCCCGGGACAGTCCGACGGCCTCCAGGACGCGGTCGGCGGATTCGCGGTCGGCTTCTTCGAGGATGCGCTCCACCTCGAGGTCGCGGCCGATGCCCTCGGGGGCGATCGCGGCCAGCCACATCCGCTCCTGGCTGGTGACCATGTCGAGGAACCACTCGATGGCGACGTCGGCGCGCAAATCGAGCGGCCCGTCGGGGAGGATCTCGACGGCCAGCCGCGGCACGGTCAGCGCGCGGCGGATGATTTCCAGGTACAGCTCGCGTTTCGTGCCGAAGTAGTGGTTGATCAGCCCCCGCGCGACGCCGGCCGCCGCGGCTATGTCCGAAGTGGACACTGCGGAATACGGGCGCTCGCCGAAGAGCCGCGCCGCACAGGTGTAGATCTGTTCCTTCCGTTCGTCCGGTTCCAGTCTTCGCCATCTCGGCGCCGGCTCGGTGTTCATCCGCCCATCGTCGCACGGGCCGTTGCGCCGGGCAGGGTAGTCAGCACGATGTCGGATGTCCTCCCACGATCGGGGCACGGTCAGTCCGGGAGAGTGATCGGCGCGATGTCCGCGAAGCCGTCACCCGGCCCGGGGTTCGCCGGATCGGTTGCCCCGCCGAAGTGGTGCAGCACGCCCCACACCGCGTTGAGCGCCGTCTGCACCGCGCCCTCCGCCCAGCCCGCCGTCCACGAGATGTCGTCGCCCGCCAGGAACAGGCCCCGGTACCGCGGCGGCAGCTCGTCCTGCACGAAGTGCGTGAACAGCCGCTGCTGGTAGCGGTAGTGGCCGGGCAGGTTCGCCTTGAACGCGCCCATGAAGTGCGGTTCGGCTTCCCAGGACACGGTGACCGGGTCGCCGATGATGTGCCGCCGGACGTCGACGCCGGGGTAGATCTCGCGCAGCGACTGGAGCATCACCTCGACGCGCTCGCCCACCGGGAGCGGCAGCCACTTCAGCGAGTCGTCGGCCCACGTGTAGGACAGGCAGATCACCGCGGGCGCGGCCGGGTCGTCACCGAGCAGGTAGGTGCCGCGCGGCATCCGGTCGGTGAGCGTCATGCTCATCGCGTCGCGGCCGGTCGCCGGGTCGCGGTCCAGCCAGAACGGCCGGTCGACCGGCACGAACACCTTCGACGACGCCATGTAGTGCGTGCGCTCGATCGCCGTCCAGTGGTCGATCGGGAACAGTGCTTCGTCGCACTCGATGTTGGACAGCAGCATCCAGCTCTGCGCGGTGAACACCGCGGCCGGGAACGTCCGGATGTGCCCTTCGGTGTCCGTCACGGTGATGTTGCCGGGTGCGGTGCGGTGCAGCCGCGCGACGCCGGGTCGCGGACGGCCGCCGTGCAGGGTGCTCAGGCTGGTGCCCGCCGGCCAGAAAGCGGAGTCTTGCGGGGCGTGCTCCCACAACCGCAGCGGGAGCTGCCTGCTGCCGCCGACGATGCTGCGGTGCTCGTCGTCGGCTCCGGTGTAGACGACGCGCAGGATCTCCAGGATGGAGTTCGGGAAGTCGGTGTCCCAGCCGCCGGTGCCGAAGCCGACCTGGCCGAAGATTTCGCGGTGGCGGAAGGAGGCGAAGGCGGGGGAGTCGCAGAGGAACCCGTAGAACGTCTGGTTGTCCAGCCGCGGGACGAGGTCGTTCCACAGCCGCTTGATCGTCTTCGCGTCGCGGTCGCGGATCGCCGTCTGCATCTCGGCGAAACAGGCGTGCTCGGCCAGGGTCCGGTCCCACGCCGCGGCGACTTCGCGGAAGACGGCGGGTAGCTCCTCGGGTGTGCGCGCGTAGTGGCTCTGCCCCTTCAGATCGACGACCGTGCTCGGTGTCCCCGGCGCCAGCGGGTTCGGGAACGGCGTGGTTTCGAGCCCCACCTTGTCGATGTAGTGGAAGAGCGCGGTCGACGCGGGCGGGAAGCGCATCGCGCCCATCTCGGCGACGAGGTCGTCCGGGCAGCCGGGGAACCGCACGGTCCGCAGCCGGCCGCCGAGCTCGGCGACTTCGTACACCACCGGCCGCAGGCCCAGCTTCATGAGCTCGTACGCGGTGACGATGCCGGAGAGGCCGCCGCCGATCACCGCCACCTCGGTGCCGTGCCGCTCGGCGGGCAGCGAGCCGAGGCCGGCGGGGTGGGCGAGGTAGTCGTCGTAGGCGAACGGGAAGTCCGGGCCGAACATCGTGATCGGGCGGCCCGCCGGTTCGTCGTGGTGGATCGCGGTCGGGACGGCGGAGGTCATGCGGTGGTTCCCCGGTACAGTTCGGGCCGTCGGTCGGCCAGGTGGGTGTTCTCCAGGCGGGACGCGGCCAGTGCCTCCCGCGTGACGTCGGCGGCGATCACCCCGGGCCCGGATCCGGCGCGGGCCAGCACCTCGCCGGTCGGGGCCACGACGCACGACCGACCGCAGTAGGTCAGCTCGCGCTCGGTGTCGCAGCGGTTCGCGTAGGCGACGAACAGCTGGCTTTCGTAGGCCCGCGCGGGCACGAGCGTGTCGGCGACCAGCTCGTACGGGCTCATCAGCGCCGTCGGCACGACCAGCAGCTCGGTGCCGGCGAGCGCGTGCGCGCGGACCAGCTCCGGGAATTCGACGTCGTAGCAGATGAGCAGCCCGACCCGGACACCGCCGAGCTCGGCCTGCACCACGGCTTCGTCGCCGGGGGTGAACCACGCTTTGTCGAGGTCACCGAAGAGGTGCGTCTTGCGGTAGTTCGCGAGCCGGCGGCCGGTCGCGTCGACGAGCTGGACGCTGTTGTAGACGTGCTCGCCGTCGGTTTCCGGGTAGCCGTACGCCAGTGCGGTGCCCCGTTGCCGCGCCAGCGCGGACATCCGGGCCGCCGTGGGCCCGTCGGCGGGTTCGGCGAGCTCGTGCGTGCGTGCGCCGATGTGGTAGCCCGTCGTGATCATCTCCGCGGTGACCACGAGGTCGGCGTCGATCCGGGGCAGCTCGCCGAGCGGGCCCTGGTGGATGGCGACCCTCATGCCAGCCTCGACTTCCGGATCCCGTAGCCGAAGTAGATCAGCAGGCCCAGGACCATCCAGGCGCCGAAGACCAGCCAGGTGGCGCCGTCGAGGCTGAGCATCATGTACCCGCAGCAGAGCACGCCCAGGACCGGCGTCACCGGCGAAAGCGGGACGCGGAACGAGCGCGGGCGGTCGGGCTGGCGCTTGCGGAGCAGCAGGACCGCGACGTTGACCAGGCCGAACGCGAACAGCGTCCCGATGCTGGTGGCGTCGGCCAGCTTGCCCAGCGGGATGAAGGCGGCCAGGACCGCGACGAAGGCCGAGACGACCAGGGTGTTGATCCGCGGGGAGCCGGTCTTCGCGTCCACTTTGGACAGCGCGGCCGGGACGAGGCCGTCGCGGGACATCGCGAACAGGATCCGTGTCTGTCCGTAGAGGACGGTCAGCACGACGCTGGAGATCGCCACGATCGCGCCGACGGCCAGCAGGCCGGCCCAGAACGGGTTGTCCGAGACGACGTCGAGCACGTGCGAAAGCGCGGCCTCCTGGCCGTCGAACTGCTGCCACGGCAGGGCGCCGACCGCGGCCACCGCGACCAGGCAGTACAGCACGGTGACGATGCCGAGCGAGAGCAGGATCGCGCGCGGCAGGTCGCGTTGCGGGTTCTTCGCCTCCTCTCCGGCGGTCGAGGCCGCGTCGAAGCCGATGTAGGAGAAGAACAGCTTGGCACCGCCGGCGCTCAGCCCGGCCAGCCCGAGCGGCAGGAACGGGGTGAAGTTCTTCGCCTGCACCGCGCTGAAGGCGATCGCGCAGAACAGCACCAGCGTGGCGATCTTGACCACGACCATGACCGCGTTGGCCCGCGCGCTCTCCTTGGCGCCGGACAGCAGCAGGAGCATCGCGAGGACGACGACGAGGATGGCGGGCACGTTGACGACCCCGCCCGAGCCCGGAGGCTGGCTCAGCGCGTCGGGGATGGCGAAGCCGAAGGCCAGCCGCAGCAGCTCGTTGAGGTACTGCCCCCAGCCGACGGCGACCGAAGCGACCGAGACGCCGTATTCGAGCACCAGGCACCACCCGCAGACCCAGGCGACGAGCTCGCCGAGCGTGGCGTAGGTGTAGGAGTAGGACGAACCGGACAGCGGGATCATCCCGGCGAGCTCGGCGTAGGACAGCGCCGAGAACAACGCCGTGACGCCGGCGAGCACGAAGGAGAGCACCACCGCCGGGCCGGCCACCGGGACGGCTTCGCCGAGCACGACGAAGATGCCGCTGCCCAGCGTCGCCCCGATGCTGAGCATGGTGAGCTGCCCGAGGCCGAGCGACCGCTTCAACGTGCCATGATCACCTTCGGCGACCAGGTCGGCGACCGGTTTCCGCCGCACCGTCGCGGCTCGCAGAGTCATGCCGACGACGGTAACGGTCGTTTCCGGAGCGCAAAACAGGAGAACATTGCTCGTACAGATGAATCACAGGTGATTCATTGCACAGCAGCGGCAGATCGCGGCGATTCGTTTCTTCTTCCGAGTGGCTTGATCCTGCGGTGTCGGATCCCGGGGAAGCCGTTCGTGGAGGGGGTGAGCGGCCGCCACGAGGGCGCCGCCGGGATCCACAGGGGATGAAGATGTCCGAGCCCGTCGCCCGCCGCATGTACGACCTGGTCGAGCCGATCGGCTTGGTGCCCTACTTCGCCGACGAGTCGGACGAGGCCCTGCTGGCGCTCGGCCTGCGCAACGTGTGGGACGCCTACTTCGCCGGCCGGGCCGCGCCGCTCGGCCGGTCGGTGCCGGCCGAGGTCGTCCACGCGATCTTCTACAACTTCGCCCCGGGTGAGGTGGCCCGGCACCTCCCGCGCGTCTGGGACCTGACCACGCCCGAGGCGGCGCTGGCCGCCCGGGAGCGGGGCTGCGTCGCGGGGATGCGGCGGATCCTCGGTGCCCTCGCCGACGACCCCGGTGTCGCGCGCGCCGGCGACCTCCTGCTGAAGGCGGCGACCAGCGCACCGGTGGAGGGCCGCGCGCTCTACGCCGCCTTGCGCGCAGTCCCGGTCCCGCAGGAGCCGGTGGCCCGGCTGTGGCACGCGGCCACCCTGCTGCGCGAGCACCGCGGCGACGGCCACATCGTCGCGCTGGTGGCCGAGGGCATCGGCGGGACGGAGGCTCACGTCCTCCACGCCCTCTCCGTCGACCTGCCGGCAAAGGACTTCGGCCGGGTCTGGCACCTCCCCGCCGCGCAGCTGGCCGCGGTCATCGACGGCATGCGCGCCCGCGGCCTCGTCGGCGCCGACGGCTGGCTCACCGAGGCCGGCCGGGCCACCAAGGACCGGGTCGAGGCACTGACCGACCGGCTCGCGGAAGCCCCCTACAACGCCCTCACCCCGGGCGAACTCGCCCGCTTGGTGGCCGGCCTCGAACCGATCTCGGCCGCCTTCCGGGCCGTCTTCCCGATGTGACCGGGCCGCCCGCGTGCTGCCTGGTTCGTCACGCCGGAGCGGCGGGCAGCAGGAGGGTGAACGTGGGCGGGTCGGGGCGGCTCAGCCGGAGGCGGCCGCCTTCGGCTTCGGCGAGGCCGCGGGCCAGGCGCAGGCCGATGCCGTGGCCGCGGGGCGTGGTCGCGAACGGGTCCGTCTCGCCGAGGTCCGGCCCTTCGTCGGCGACGTCGATGGCGAGTGCGTCACCGGCGTCGCGGGCCAGCACCGTGACCGCGCCGCGCCCGTGCGTCGCCGCGTTGTCCAGGAGCACGCCGAGGACCTGCCGGACCGCCGCGGCCGCCGCGTGCGTCGAGGGTGGGTCCTCGAGGAGGATCCGCAGACTCCGCCCCTGCGGTCCGAGCAGGGCTTCGCCGGCCTGCCGGAGCTCGTCGAGGAGCCGGCCGAGGTTCAGCTCGGCCCGCTGCCCCAGGCGCTCCCGGCTCAGCGCCAGGAGGTCTTCGATGGTGCGTTCCAGCCGGTCGGCGGAGGCGATGCCGGCGCGGATGGCGGCGTACGGGTCCGCCGCCGGTGTCTCCAGCGCGGCTTCGAGCTGCAGGCGCAGCCCGGTCAGCGGCGTGCGCAGCTGGTGCGACGCCTCCGCGGAGAACGCGCGCTCGCGTTCCAGCGTCTCGCCGATCCGGGCCGCGGTCGCGTCCAGGGTCTCGCCGACCTGGTCGATCTCGGGGATGCCGGCGCGTGGCGAGCGGACGCTGAAGTCGCCGTCGCCGAGCCGCCCGGCCGCGGCGGCCAGCTCCTCCAGGGGCTGGACGAGCCGCTTCGTGTACCGCCGGGCCAGCAGCCAGCTCGCCCCGATCGCCGCCGCCGCCAGCAGGGCCATGCCGTGCAGGGTGAGCGCGATCCGCACGGTCAGCGTGGACTGCGGCATCGCGGCGCGGACGACCCCGGTGACCTGGGACCCGCTGAGCACCGGCACGGCCAGCACCAGATCGTCCCCTTCGCTGCCGGTGACGACGTCCACCGTGGCGCTCGCCGCCTGCCGCTCGATCGGGCCGGCGGCGGCCGGGCCGTGCCCGGCGAGCAGCCGCCCGTCCCGGCTGTAGACCCCCACCTCGAGGTCGGCGTCGTCGTCCTCGTCGCCGGGCGGGGGTACCTCGGGCGCCAGCCCGGCGTCCAGCGCGTGCGAGACGGCGAGCGCGACCGTGTCCGCGGCCCGTTCCAGCTCGGTGGTGCTGTCGTCGCGGTAGTACCGCGTCGCGGCGATGCCCAGCGGCAGCGCGAACAGCACGGTCGAGACCAGGGCGGCCAGCACCGTGAGCGAAATGATCCGGCGGCGCACGGCTACCCTTCGGCGGCGGTGCGCGCCGGGTCTTCCAGCCGGTAGCCGTGCCCGCGCAGGGTCGCGATCCGCGGCACCTCGTCGTCCGGCCCGGCGGCCGCCGAGAGCTTGCGGCGCACCGCCGCGATGTGCACGTCCAGCGTCTTCGTCGAGCCGTACCAGTGCGCGTCCCAGACCTCGGACATCAGCGTCTCCCGGCTGACCGCGACGCCGGGCTGCTCGGCGAGCCGGGCCAGCAGGTCGAACTCCTTGGCGCGCAGCACCACTTCACGCCCGCCGAGGACGGCGCGGCGGCCGGCGATGTCGACGGTCAGCCCGCCGATGGTCACCGGGGGCCGCGCCCCGGCCGGCGCGCCGCGCCGCAGGTGCGCCCGCACCCGGGCCAGCAGTTCGCCCAGCCGGATCGGCTTGGTGAGGTAGTCGTCGGCCCCGGCGTCGAGGCCGACGACGACGTCCATCTCCTCCTGCCGCGCGGTGAGGATGACCAGCACCGCGGCGGGCAGCGCGGCCCGCAGGCGGCGGCACACCTCGACGCCGTCCAGGTCGGGCAGGCCGAGGTCGAGCAGCACGAGGTCGAAATCGCCGGGTTCGGCGGCTTGCAGGGCGGTCCGCCCGTCGCGGCGCCAGCACACCTGGTGACCGTGCAGTCGCAGGGTCGATTCGAGCACGCTGCCGATCGCCGCGTCGTCTTCCACCACCAGCAGGTTCGGCATGCCGGAAGCCTAACCAATCGCACCCCGGATTCCGGACGGCTGTGGCCTATTCCGCGCGCGTCGCGAGGCCGATCTGCGATATCCGCACGGAAGCGGCGGCGAGGGCTTCGGTGAACGCGGCGACCTCGGCGGGCCCGAACCGGCTGCTGGGCCCGGTGATCGCGAGGGCCGCCAGCAGCCGTCCGTCGCCATCGTGCACCGGCGCGGCGACGCTGGACGCGCCGGCTTCCGGCTCACCGTGGCCGACCGCGGCGCCCTCGGCCCCGTCGAGGACCCGCCCGGCGGCCCCGAAGCCGAGCGGCAGTTCGTCGCCGACGCGGCCGACGTGCCGGATGGCCAGCGGCCCCTCCTGCTGGGCCACGCAGACGAGCACGGAGGTGCTGCGCACGTAGAGGTTCACCGTCTCCCGGCATTCCCGGGCCAGCTCGCGCAGCACCTGGCGGACGGGCTCGGGCAGCTGCCAAGCGGTGTTCGCCAGCTGCGCCCACCGCAGCATCCCGGGCCCGACGGTGATCCGCCCGTCCGGCCGTGTCCACAGCAGGCCGCGCTGTTCGCAGGTGGCGACCAGCCGCAGCACGGTGGTCTTCGCCAGGCCGCTGGCCGTGGTGAGGTCCTTGACCGCCCAGGTCCGGCGGTGTTCGGTGAAGAGCGCGAGCACGTCGAACGCGCGGAGCACGCTCCGGACCGATCCGTCTTCGTCTGCCTTCATGAGCGACCCCGTCCGCCTGGTGGAACCAGCGTACCGCCAGGCGGACCGGATCAGGCCACGTGTCGCTCGAACGCCGCAACCGTCTCGGCGAGCACCTCCGCGCCCGGCCGGGCCCACAGGTCCGCGTTGAACACCTCGACCTCGATCGGCCCGGTGTAGCCCGCGGCTTCGACGGCCGCGCGCAGGTGGCGGTGGGCGATCGGGCCGTCGCCGGGCAGGGCTCGGCCCAGCAGGGGGTCCGGGAGCGGCACGAGGACGTCGCACACGTGGAACCCGGCGATCCGGCCGGCGGCCGCGGCGATCGACTCCTCGATCCGCGGGTCCCACCAGACGTGGAACTCGTCCACGATCACGCCGACCTGCTCGGCCGGGTGCTCCACCGCAATCGCCAGTGCTTGCTCCACAGTGGACAGCACCGACCGCTCCGCGCACTGCATCGGGTGCAGCGGCTCCAGCCCGAGCCGGACCCCGCGCTCCCCGGCGTAGGGCGCGAGCTCGCCGACCGCGTCGGCGACCCGCTGCCGGGACGCGGCGAGGTCGTTGCCCGCGATCCCGCCCACCACCAGCACGAGCACGTCGGCGCCGAGCGCGGCGGCTTCGTCGATCGCCTCCCGGGTCTGCGCCACACCGTCCACAGGGGACCCTTCCGGTGTCACGCCGGTGAAGAACCCACCGCGGCACAACGACGAAACCCGCACCCCGTGCTCCTTGAGCAGCCGCGCGGCTTCGTCGACGCCGGTCTCGGCGACCTTGTCGCGCCACAGCCCGATCCAGCCGACACCCGCCTCGGCGCAGCCGGCCACCGCCTCGGGCAGCGACCAGGACTTCGTGGTGATCTGGTTGAGGCTCAGCCGGGGGTCCATCACACGACCCCCGCGGCCTGCAGCAGCGGCCGCATCCGGGCCTCGGCCAGGTCGGGGTCGGCCAGCACGCCGGCCTCGTCGGCGAGCCGCAGCAGCGTCGCCAGGTGGGTGATCGTGCGCGCGGATTCCTGGCCGGCGATCATCCGGAAGTGGTCCTGGTGGCCGTTGAGGTGCGCCAGGAACACGACACCCGTCTTGTAGTGCCGGGTCGGCGCGCGGAAGATCTCCCTGGCCAGCGGCACGGTGGGGTCGAGCAGGGCGTGGAACCCGGCCCGGTCGCCGTCGCCCAGACGCCGCAGCGCGGCCGCGGCCACCGGGGCGAGCGGGTCGAAGATGCCGAGCAGCGCTTCGCTGTGGCCTTCGGCGTCCCCGGCGATCAGCTCGGGGTAGTTGAAGTCGTCGCCGGTGTAGCAGGCGACGCCGTCCGGGAGAGCCCGGCGGAATTCGACCTCGACCTCGGCGTCGAGCACCGAGACCTTCACCCCGGCGATCGTGGCGGCGTGCTCGGCGCAGAGCGCCGCCAGCTCGCGGGCGGCGGCGCGGACGTCGTGGTGGCCCCAGTAGCCGGCCAGCGCCGGGTCGAACTGCTCGCCCAGCCAGTGCAGCAGGACCGGCCCGCCCGCCTCGGACAGCAGCTTCCCGTACGCCGCGTGGTAGTCGTCCGGACCCGCCGCCGCCGCGGCCAGCGCGCGGCTGGCCATCACCACCGGGACCGCGCCCGCGCGGGAGACCAGGTCGAGCTGCTCGCGCCAGGCGTCCACAATGGACGCCACGGTGGCCGGTCCCGGCGGCAGCTGGTCGGTGCCGACCCCGGCGCACCAGCGCCGCCCGGCCGCGACCGCGCCGGTGCGGGACACCAGCTCCTGCGTCGTCGCCCAGTCGAGGCCCATGCCGCGCTGCGCGGTGTCCATCGCCTCCGCGACGCCCAGCCCGCACGACCAGAGGTGCTCGCGGAAGGCCAGCGTCGTGTCCCAGTCCACGGCGTAGGGCTCGTCGGCCAGCGCGTCCGCGACGACGTGCGCGGCGGCGTAGGCGACGCGTGACGTCGTCGGCGGCTGCGGCGTTTTCGGGGGAGCGGGGGGCCGTGGCCCGGACGGCGACCAGTTCAGCAGCTCGCCGCCGGGGGCCGGGAGCACGAGCATCGAGGACCTCCGGAAGGGTCAGAAAGCGCTTTCTCAACCCACGGTAGGGCCTGTGCCGCGCCGCGACAAGGCCCGGTGGGGTCAGCGCTTGGGGCGTCCGGTGCTTTCGCGCAGGACGACTTCGCCGGACAGCCGGATCGTCCGCGGCCGGCCACCCGCGGAGCCCTTGATCGCCATGTCCATCGCGCGTTCGCCGAGCTCTTCCAGCGGCAGCCGCACCGTGGTCAGCGCCGGGGCCAGGTCGCGGACCACCGGGATGTCGTCGAAGCCGGCCACCGAGATGTCGCCGGGCACGGACAGGCCTTCCTCGCGCAACGCCGTCAGTGCGCCGATCGCCATCACGTCGGTGACGGCGAACAGGCAGGTCGGCAGCTTGCGCTTGCGGCCGGCGAGCAGCCGCTTCGTCGCCTCGTAGCCGCCGTCGCGGCTGAACGCGGCCTCGACGACGTCGTCTTCGCGCAGTTCGATGCCGTGCGAGGCGAGCTCGGCGGAAAAGCCGGCCAGCCGGTCGATCACCGTGCTCAGCCGCCGCGGCCCGGCCAGCACGGCGAACCGCTTGTGGCCGAGGCCGACCAGTTCCTTCGCCAGCGCCGCGGCGCCGCCCTTGTTGTCCGGCTGCACGGTGTCGATCTTGAGCCCGCGGTGCCGGCTGACCGCCGCGACCTGGCCGCCGCCGCGGCGGTAGGGCTCCAGCTCGGCGGCCATCGCGCGTTCCCACGCCCGGTCCTCGAAGGCCGAGCCGATGAGCAGGATGGCCGCGGCCCGCTGCGCGCGCAGCGTCGAGACGTAGGCGACTTCGCGGTCCGGGTCGCGGAACGTGCCGGCGAGCATGACGAGCAGCCCGTTGTCGGTGGCCACCCGCATCACCCCGCCCGCGATGGCCGCGAAGTACGGGTCGCTGACGTCGTGGCAGATCACGCCGACCGTGCGGTGGGTGCCGCCGGCCAGGGCCTGTGCGTGCGCGTTGGGGGCGTAGGCCAGCTCGGCCGCGGCGGCGGACACCCGCTCCCGCAGGTCGGCGCGGACGGACGCGGTGCCGTTGAGCACCCGCGACGCGGTCGCGAGCGAGACGTTCGCGCTGCGTGCCACGTCTTCCAGTGTCACGTGCGGCCGGGCCTTCATGGCTGGCTCCTCCAAGATCGGTCTCGAGTGTCTCCGCGTGCTCGGTCGGTGCAATCTACTGGGAGGAGGGTGCGTCCGGAGAAGCCGCTGCTCGGGGGACCTCCCCCGAACGAGTGAAAGCCGGCGGGAAGATCGCTCGTAGCGTGTGTGTTGCAAACCAGGAGAACTCTCAAGTGGTGAGCCCGCCACGACTGACCGACCACGAAAGGAATCACGCATGCTGTTCGGTGACGAGCACGTCCGCCGCTACGAGGAGACCGACGGCGAGGTCGGCCACGACTGGCAGGAAGGCGTCCCGACGCTGGTCTTGACCACCAAGGGCCGCAAGACCGGGCAGGAGCGCAAGTTCGCCCTGATCTACCAGGAAGTCGACGGAAACCCGGTGATCGTGGCCTCCAAGGGCGGCGCGCCGAACCACCCCGGCTGGTACTTCAACCTCGTCGAGCACCCCGAGGTCGGCGTGCAGGTCAAGGCGGACAAGTTCACCGCCCGCGCCCGCACGGCCGAGGGCGAGGAGCGCGCGAAGCTGTGGGAGAAGCTCGCCGCGGTCTGGCCGGACTACAACGAGTACGCCAAGAAGACCGACCGTGAGATCCCCGTCGTGGTGCTCGAGCGCCAGTGAAATTCCTGCTGTGATCTGCGCCGCGTTCGGCGCGGGCGCGGGCCGATCCGGCCGGTCGTGGGCTACGAATGACACCCATGGACCGCTGGACCGCCCTGGACTTCGAAGGTGAGCTGCTCACCCGGCGCCGGATGATCGCCTACGGCCGGCGCTTCGCCCGCGCCGGCCGTGGCGCCTGGTACAGCTTCGCCATCGAGGTGGTCTGGCAGTTCCTCGTCCAGACCACCCGCTTCCGCGTCCGGGGCGCGCGGCACATCCCGAAGACCGGCGGCGTGCTGGTGGCGTCGAACCACCTGTCGTTCGCCGATCCGACGACGCTCACCGCGTTCTGCCTCGCCGCCGGCCGCGTCCCGCGTTACCTGGCGAAGGCGTCGCTGTGGAAGCTGCCGGTGGTCGGCCGCGTGATGCGTTCGGGACGCCACATCCCGGTCTACCGCGGCGCGGCGACGGCCGCGGAGGCCTACCGCGACCTGGTGGCGTCCGTGCGGGCGGGCGAGTGCGTCGCGATCTTCCCCGAAGGCACCTTCTCGAACGACCCGGACGGCTGGCCGATGCGCGGCAAGACCGGCGTCGTGCGGGCGGCGCTGGAGACCGGGGCCCCGGTGATCCCGGTGGCCAACTGGGGGACCCATCACCTGCTGCCGTCGACGGCGAAGCTGCCGCGCGGGCTGCCGCGCAAGACCGTGGAGCTGGTCGCCGGGCCGCCGGTCGACCTCTCCGACCTCGTCGGCCGCGAACTGACCCGCGCGGTGCTGGAGGAGGCGACGGCGCGGATCATGGCCGCGATCACCGAGCTGCTGGTGTCGATCCGCGGCGCGGAGCCGTCGGTCGCTGCCTGAAAACTATCGGTGGTGGGTGAGAACCTGCCGGCATGACGATCTCCGGGTTTTCCTGCGAGCGGATTCCCGTCGGGGACGCGCACCCCGGCGTCGCGCACGGCGGCGCCGGGCCACCGGTGGTGCTGCTGCACGGCTTCCCGCAGACCCACCTCGCTTGGCGGCACGTGGCCGGGTCGCTGGCGCGCGACCACCGGGTGATCTGCCCCGACCTGCGCGGCTACGGCGGCAGCGACAAGCCGCCGGGTGACTACTCGAAGCGGCGCATGGCCGCGGACGTCGTCGCGCTGGCCCGCGCGCTGGGGTACGAACGGTTCGCGCCGGCCGGGCACGACCGGGGCGCGCTGGTGGCGTTCCGCGCGGCGCTCGACCACCCCTCGGCGGTGAGTCACCTGGCGGGGTGTTCGCGTTCCACCTCTTCCTGCTCGCCCACCCGCCGCCGCTGCCGGAGCGGCTGCTCGGCGCGGCGCCGTCGGAGTTCTTCGGGCACTTCCTGCCCGAGGAACGGCCGGAGGAGGTGGTCGAGGCGTTGCGCGGGCTCTTCGCCACGTGAGGCCCGGGTCACCCCGCTGAACAGCGCCCCGAAGGGTAGTTTCGAGGCATGAGTGCACAACACTTTGATGTCGTCGTGCTGGGGGCCGGGGTGGGCGGCTACGTCGCGGCGATCCGCGCGTCCCAGCTGGGGCTGAGCGCCGCGGTGGTCGAGGAGAAGTACTGGGGTGGCGTCTGCCTGAACGTCGGGTGCATCCCGTCGAAGGCGCTGCTGCGCAACGCCGAGCTGGCGCACGTGGTGACGCAGGAGGCGAAGGCCTTCGGCATCTCCTCCGACAGCCCGATCAAGGTCGACTACACGGCCGCGTACGAGCGGAGCCGGAAGGTCGCCGACGGGCGCGTCAAGGGCGTGCACTTCCTGATGAAGAAGAACAAGATCACCGAGTTCGACGGGCACGGCACCTTCCTCGACGACCACACCCTCGAGGTGAACGGCGAGCAGATCACGTTCGGCCACTGCATCATCGCGACGGGTGCGACGACGCGGCTGCTGCCGGGGACTTCGCGCAGCGAGCGCGTGGTGACCTACGAAGAGCAGATCCTGTCGAGCGAGCTGCCGTCGAGCATCGTGATCGCGGGCGCGGGCGCGATCGGCGTCGAATTCGCCTACGTGCTGCACAACTACGGCGTCGACGTCACGATCGTCGAGTTCCTCGACCGGATGGTGCCGCTGGAGGACGCCGAGGTGTCGGCGGAGCTGGCGCGCCGGTACCGCAAGCTCGGCATCAAGGTGCTGACCTCGACCCGCGTCGAGTCGATCGACGACTCGGGCTCGTCCGTGCGCGTGACGGTGTCGTCGGAGAAGAACGGCGAGCAGGTCCTCGAGGCCGACAAGGTCATGCAGGCGATCGGCTTCCAGCCGCGCGTGGAGGGCTACGGCCTGGACAAGACGGGGGTGGCCCTGACCGACCGGGGCGCGATCGCCGTGGACGGCCGCGGCCGCACGAACGTCGAGCACATCTTCGCGATCGGCGACGTGACGGCGAAACTGATGCTGGCGCACGCGTCGGAGTCGATGGGCGTGGTGGCGGCGGAGACGATCGCGGGCGCGGAGACGATGGAGCTCGACTTCCCGATGATCCCGCGCGCGACGTACTGCCAGCCCCAGATCGCCAGCTTCGGCTGGACGGAGGAGCAGGCCCGCGAGAAGGGCTTCGACGTCCAGGTGGCGAAGTTCCCCTTCACGGCCAACGGCAAGGCCCAGGGCCTGGGCGACCCGGGCGGCTTCGTGAAGCTGATCAGCGACGCCAAGCACGGCGAACTGATCGGCGGGCACCTGATCGGCCCGGACGTGACGGAGCTGCTGCCGGAGCTGACGCTGGCCCAGCAGTGGGACCTGACTGTGCACGAGGTGGCCCGGAACGTCCACGCCCACCCGACGCTGGGCGAAGCGGTGAAGGAAGCGGTCCACGGCCTCGCGGGGCACATGATCAACATGTAGGGACGTCGAAGCGGAGTTCCGGCCGGTCCCAGCGGATCTTCGGCGGTTTCGCCGGGATCGTGCCGGTGCGCCGCGCACCCATCCGGACGTAGAACGGCAACGCCGGCGGGTGCGAAACGACGCGCACGCTGTCCAGGCCGCGCGAGCGGGCCTCGGCGAGCATGTGCTCGATCAAGCGGGCGCCGATGCCGAGCCCCTGCGCCTGGTCGGCGACGAAGAGCAGGTCGAGTTCCGCTTCCAGCAGCGCGTAGAAGCCGAGGATTTCGCCGTCCCGCGTGGCGGTGAAGGTCGGGTTGCTCTCGATGTACCCGGGGCTGATGGCGTAACCGTCCAAGATGGACGAATACTCGCCTCGGTAGGCCGAGGAAGCGTGCATGAGGGCGGTCAGGGTGCCGGCTTGGCCCGGCGCGGCGCGGACGATCTCGATCTGGCCCATGCCCGCCAGCCTACGATGACGGGATGACGGACCTCGACCGGCTGCGGGACGCCCTGTCACGCAACGAAACCCTCGTCGAACTGCTGCGACGGGCGCGCGGGTTCGGCCTGCCGGGCTGGTACCTCACCGCCGGGTGTGTCGCGCAGACCGTGTGGAACGTCCTGACCGGCCGGGAAGCCACCTACGGCATCCAGGACTACGACCTGTTCTACCACGACTCCGCGGACCTGAGCCGGGAAGCGGAGGACCGCGTCATCCGGTCGGTCGCTGCCGCGTGCGAAGACCTCCCGGCCGACGTCGAAGTGCGCAACGAAGCCCGCGTGCACCTCTGGTACGAAGCGAAGTTCGGCACGCCCTGCCCGCCCTTCGCGAGCACCGAGGCGGCGATCGACGCCTTTCCGGCCGTCTGCTCATGCGTCGGGGTGCGGCTCGCGCGCGACGGCTCGTGGCACTTCCACGCACCGCACGGGCTCGACGACCTCTTCGCCATGGTCGTCCGGCCGAACCCGGTACTCGCGCCGCGGGAGGTCTACGAACGGAATGCCGCCCGGTGGTCGGCCGGGTGGCCGGAACTGACCGTCTTGACCTCAAGGTAACTCAAAGTATCAGACTGGCGCCATGAAAGCCGTGGCGTTCACCGAATCCGGCGGTCCCGAAGTGCTCCGCGTCCTCGACCTGCCGGAGCCGCACGCCGGGCCGGGGGAGGTTCGCGTGCGGGTCAAGGCCGCCGGGGTGCAGCCGTACGATGCCGCCGTGCGGGCCGGGTGGGAACCGCCCGGTCTGGCACTCTCCTGGCCGCGCGTGCCCGGGAACGAGTTCGCCGGCGTCGTCGACGAGGGCGAACTCGAGGCCGGTACCGAAGTTCTCGGCTTCACCGCCGTGCGGGCCGCCGCCGAGTACGTCGTCGTCCCCGCCACCGACGTCACGCCGAAGCCGCCGGAAATGCCGTGGGAGGTCGCCGGTGGGTTCAGCGCCGGCACGCAGACCGCGTCGATCGCCCTGGACGCGCTGAACCTGCGTGCCGGGGAGACGCTGCTCATCCACGGTGCCGCCGGGGCGGTCGGCACCGCCGCCGTGCAGCTCGCGAAGCTGCGGGGCGCCCGGGTGGTCGGCACCGCGAGCGAAGCCAACCAGGACTACGTGCGCGGACTGGGCGCGACTCCGGTCGTCTACGGCGAAGGACTGAAAGACCGCGTGGTGGCCGCCGCGCCGCAGGGCATCGACGTCGTGCTCGACGGGGCCGGCGGAGAAGCGCTCGACCTCTCACTCGAACTGGTGAAGGCGCGGGATCGGATCCTCACCCTCGTCGAGCACGGCCGGGCCGCCGGACTCGGCGTGCTCGTCTCGAAGTCCGGGCGCTCGGCCGCGCGGCTCGCCGAGCTGGCGGCGCTCTACGCCAAGGGCGACTTGCGCTTCCTCGTGCGCCGGGCCTACCCGTACACCGAGGCCGCGGCCGCACATCGGGAAATCGAAACCGGACACGGCCGCGGAAAAATAGTTCTCACGTTTCTTGAGTGAGCTGGTCCCAGTATGTGGACCGCCGGCCGTTCCCGACTTTGGTCGCTGGAATCCGGGTCGGTCGCTCCTTAGATTCTCCCCATTACACCCGGTCGGGTGTCATTCGGTCGGGTGGCCGAGTACCACAGGGAGACATCGATGGTGAGATTCAGCCGGGTCGCCGCGCACGCGGTTCCGCTGACGGTCGGCGCGCTGTTGCTGACGACGGGGGTCTCGGCGGCGCAGCCGTCCGTGGTGGATGCGGCGGCCGCGCGCACCGAGGCGGGCATCAGCGCACTGCAGAGCATCAAGAAGAGCCTGAGCCCCGCGGAGCGCAAGCAGTCGAGCCAGCTGGTCGTCGAGAAGCGGTTGCGGGCCGACCGGTCGCTGGCCGCGAAGCTCCCCGAATACCGCTCCGGCGTCGGCGTCAGCAACGCCGGCACCGTCTCGGTCGACATCGCCGCGCACGGGAAGGCCGTCGCGAACGCCGTCAAGGCGGCGGGCGGCACGGTCCGCTACGCCGCGCCGGACGGCGCCGTCCGCGCCGACCTCCCGCTGTCCGCCCTGGACGCGATCGCCGGCCGGGCCGACGTCGCCGAGGTGAAGCCCGCCGCCCAGGCCACCACCTGGAGCGAGCCGGGCAACCGCGACTTCAGCACGGCCCGGCGAACCGCTGCCGCGCAGGCCGCCGCCGCGACGCAGGTTTCCGAAGGGGACAAGGCGCACGGTGCCGACGCCGCCCGCACCACCTACGGCGTCAGCGGCTCCGGGGTGAAGGTCTGCGTGCTCTCCGACGGCGTCGACTCCCTGGCGAAGTCGCAGGCCGCCGGCGAACTGCCCGCGGTGGACGTCCTGTCCGGCCAGCAGGGCAGCGGCGACGAGGGCACCGCGATGCTCGAGATCATCCACGACCTCGCGCCCGACGCGACCCTCGGTTTCGCGACCGCGTTCACCAGCGAAGCGAGCTTCGCCGCGAACATCCGCGCGCTGCGCAGCACCGGCAACTGCCAGATCATCGTCGACGACGTCTCCTACTTCGACGAATCGCCGTTCCAGGACACGCAGGTCGCGCAGGCGGTCAACGACGTGACCGCGGCCGGCGCGCTCTACTTCTCCTCGGCCGGCAACTCGGGCAACGCCACCGACGGCACCAGCGGCTACTACGAGGGCGACTTCCGGGCCTCGTCGTCGAAGATCAGCGGCGTCACCGGCACCCCGCACGACTTCGACCCGGGCAGCACCACCCAGAACTTCGACGCGCTCTCGGCGAGCTCGCTCGGCCGCCCGGTGACGCTGTTCTGGTCCGACCCGTGGGGCAAGTCCGCCAACGACTACGACCTGTTCATCCTGAACTCCGCGGGCAGTGTCGTGGCCTCCAGCGAGAACGGGCAGTCCGGCGCGCAGAACCCGTACGAGATCGCGAACGTGCCGGCCACCGGCTCCGGCTACAAGGTCGCCGTCGTCAAGTACAGCGGCGCCGACCGCTTCATCGCGCTGAACGTGATCCGCGGCCGGTTCGTGGCTTCGGGCGCGCTCAAGGCGTTCAGCACGAACGGCGTCACGAACGGCCACTCGGCCGCGGTCAACGCGTTCAGCGTGGCGGCGGCGCCGGCGGCGGGCGCGTTCACCCGTCCCCTGGAGACCGGTGACCCGGCGAACCCGGCCGGCCCGTACCCCGGCCTGTACACGGCGTCGAGCAAGTGGGAGCGCTTCTCCTCCGACGGCAAGCGCCGCCTGTTCTACAACGCCGACGGCACGGCGATCACCCCGGGCAACGTGTCCTCGACCGGGGGGACGGTCCGCGACAAGCCGGACATCACCGCGGCCGACGGCGTCGCGACCTCGGTGACGGGCTTCCAGCCGTTCTTCGGGACATCGGCGGCGGCCCCGCACGCGGCGGCCATCGCGGCGCTGCTGCTGTCGGGCAAGCCGACGGCGACCCCGGCGCAGATCCGCACGGCCCTGGTGTCCTCGTCGATCGACCTCGGCACGCCCGGTTTCGACACGGTGACCGGCAACGGCGTGATCATGGCCGGCCCGGCGCTCGAGGCGCTGGGCGTGGCGGCGAAGTAACGACCTTCCGTAAAAGGGCCCGGCACACGCCGGGCCCTTTTTCGTTAGGGTCGGACCATGGTGCAGACGGCGGTGGTCACCGGAGCGGGTTCGGGCATCGGGCGGGCCGTGGCCCGGGCGCTCCTGGAAGACGGCTACCAAGTCGCCTTGGCCGGGCGGCGCGCCGGTGCTCTCGCGGAAACCGCCGAGGGGTTCGAGAACGCGCTCGCCGTGCCGACCGACGTTTCCGACGAGCAGGCCGTCGAGGCGCTCTTCGCCGCCGTGCGTGATCGGTGGGGGCGGCTCGACCTCCTCTTCAACAACGCCGGCGTCTCGGCGGGCGGGACCGTCGCCGATCTGTCCGTCGAGGACTGGAAGCGGACCGTCGACGTCAACCTCACCGGGATGTTCCTCTGCGCGCGCCAAGCCGTGCGGCTGATGAGGGACCAGGACCCGCGGGGCGGCCGGATCGTCAACAACGGCTCGATCTCCGCCCACGTGCCGCGGCCCGCCGGCGTCGCCTACACCGCGACCAAGCACGCCGTCACCGGGCTGACGCGGTCGATTTCGCTGGACGGCCGGGCCTGGGACGTCGCCTGCGGGCAGATCGACATCGGCAACGCCGCCACCGAAATGACCGAGCGGATGGCGGCCGGCATCCCGCAGGCCGACGGCCGGGTCGTCGCCGAACCGACCTTCGACGTCCGGCACGTGGCCGACGCCGTGCGGTACATGGCCGGGCTGCCGCTCGGCGCCAACGTCCAGTTCCTCACCGTCACCGCGACGACCATGCCGTTCATCGGCCGCGGCTAGCACCGGCCGTACTCCGGGGGGAGACGAGATGCAGCACCTGCTGTTCGAAGGGGACGACGTCGAGGCGCTGGACGAGGCGGTGACCCGGGAGTTCTCGCCCCACGGGCTGCGCGTCGGCCGGGGGGACCGGGCGCCCGGCCGCTTCCGCCGGCTGCACCGGCAGGGGCTGGCGCTGTACGAGCTGGGGTGGGGTGTCCCGGTGGAGGTCACGGCGGGCGAGCTGCCCGACTTCTACAACGTCCACCTCCCGCTCGCCGGGGAGGGTTCGGTGCGGGTGGCGGGCCGCGAGGTCGCCGCGTCGTGCTCGATCGCCGGACCCGGGATGACCCTGGGGATGTCCCTGCCGGCCGGGTCGGACACCCTCATCCTGTTCCTGCCGCGGGCGGCGGTGGACGACGCCGTCGCCGCGCAGACCGGCGAACCGCCCGCCACCGCCCTGCGGTTCGCCCCCGCCCTCGCCGACGGCGACCCGGCGGTGGCCGCGTGGCAGGCGACCGTGCGAGCCTTCGCGCAGTTCACCGCGTCACCGCTGGCGGCCCGGTCACCACTGGCCGCCGCGCACTTCGAACAGGTCCTCGTGCACGGCCTGGTGGACCTTCAGCCGCACGACCATTTCGCCGCGCTGCCCGCCCACGCCCATCCGGCGCTGCCGCGGGCCGTGCGACGAGCCATGGCGTACTGCGAGGCACACGTGGGCGAGCCGGTGTCGGTCGCCGACATGGCCGCGGCGGCGCGGGTCAGCCCCCGCACCCTCCAGGACCGTTTCCGCGCCGACTTCGGGACCACCCCGGCGGCCTACCTCCGGCGCGTCCGGCTCGACCGGGTGCACCAAGACCTGCTCCGGATCGCGGACGGTTCCGCGTCGGGAACGGTCGCCGAGGTGGCGACCCGCTGGGGCTTCACGCACCTGAGCCGGTTCGCCGCCTACTACCGCGAGGCGTACGGGCAGCTGCCGTCCCGCACCGCCGATCCGGGCCGTGCCGGCAAGCCGGAATCCGCGGACCGTTCGGCGGATAACGGATAGAAGGCGGCCGGCCGCCGTCCGTAGGCTGAACGACGTCAGGGGGGTGTCCATGCCGGCATGGTCAGGGGGTCTGTGCCGGCATGGACGACTACGGACCCGCTTTCAGGGGATCACCCGCGCCTTCCGGAACTCGTCGAACAGCCGGTAGAACATCTGCTCGGTTTCGACGTACTCGTGGAAACCCGCTCGCCGCGCCTTCGACGTGTCCGCGAACATGTCGTAATCCCAGCCGAAGACGAAGTCGCCGAACGCCCACGACGACGAAACGTCCGCATAGGACGCCGAGAGCCCGTGCTCCGCGGCCATGGACGTCCACAGTGGACCCTTGTCCGCCATGACGTCCACCAGCGACATCCGCAGCGGTGGCGCGGCTTCCAAGCCGAAGTACGCCGCCAGTTTCGGCCAGAGTTCGCGCCAGCGGAACAGGTCGCCGTTCGCGATGTTGAAGGCGCCCTGGTGCCCCGTCGCCCAGACCGTCGCCGACGCCAGAAGGCCCGCGTCGGTCATCTCCAGCAGGCTGTCGTACGCGCCGGGCTTGCCGGGGAACCGCAGCGGCAGCCCGAGTTCCTTCGAAATCGACGCGTACACCGCGATCACCAGCGCCAGGTTCATCGGGTTCCCCAGCGCGGTGCCGCCGACCACCGACGGCCGGATCGCCGACCACGTCCAGTCGCCCGCACGCCGCTCGAGGAACCGCTGCTGGTCGACGTTGAACTCCGGCGGCATGTGCCCGGCGTCCGTCTCGCGCGCCGGGGTCTTGAACGGGCCGAGGTGCGCGCCGTAGACCTTGTAGCCCTGCATCAGGCTGACGTGCTGCAGGCCGGGCGCCACCGCGTCGACGAGGTTCGTCAGCATCGCCAGGTTCGGCGGGACGAGTTCCGCCCACGTCGGCCGGTCTTGGTACGCCGCGTAGAAGAGGTGCGTGACGCCGGTCAGCGCCCCGATCTTGGCCTGGGTGTCGGCCGCGTCGAGGAGGTCGACGGCGATCGCTCCCGGGCCGCCCCGCCGGGACAGGCCGACGACGTCCCAGCCACCGTCGGCCCGCAGGTGTTCGACGAGGTTCTTGCCGATGATCCCGTTCGCCCCGGCGACCAGAGCTCTCTTGCGTTCCATGTCTTTCAGGCTGGCCTCGGTGGATGGATAAGTCCAAGGCTTGCTTGTCACCAAGTCGATAAGCTGAGTTCATGACAAGCCTGCGGCAGCTCGAGTACCTGGTCACGGTGGTCGACACCGGCTCGTTCACCCGCGCCGCCGAGCAGTTGCACGTGACACAACCGGCGTTGTCGCACCAGATGCGGGCGCTCGAGCGCAGTCTCGGCGGGCCGCTGCTGGAGCGGCTGCCCCGGGCGGTCCGGCTCACGCCGATGGGCCGGGCGATGCTGCCGCACGCGCGAGCGGCGCTGGCCGACGCCGAACGCGCGCGCTGCGCGGCCCGGCTCGCGTCCGGGACGACGGCGGGTGAGCTGCAGGTCGCCACGGTGTATTCGGTGAGCCTCGGCGTGCTGCCGCCCGCGTTGCGCGTCTGGCGGCGCGACCGGCCCGAGGTCGACGTCCGGCTGATCGAGTTCCGGCACGCCGGCGAACTGCGCGAGGCGATGGCCGCGGGCGAGGCCGACGTCGCGCTCGGCCCGCGCCCCGGCGACTGGGCGGGCCCGGTGCGTGAGCTGGGGGTGGAGGAGTTCGTCGTCGTGCTGCCCGCGGACGGCGCCCGCGAGGACGACAGCACCGGCGAAGTCGACTTGGCGACGCTCGCCGGCTGCGCGTGGGTGCACTACGCCCCCGGCAACGGCCTGGCCGAGCTGGTCGACGCGGCCTGCGCGGCGGCGGGCTTCCGCCCCCGCGCGGCCGTCCGCACCGAGCAGACGGCGGCCGCACCGATCCTCGCGGCCGCGGGCCTGGGTCCCGCGCTGGTCCCGGCGAACGTCCTGCCGGCCCGGTTCGACGGCCGGGTCCTGCGGCCGAGCACGCCGGTCCGCCGCACGCTGACGGCCTACACCCGCGCGGCCCCGGACCCGCTGACCAGTGCGTTCATCGAGACCCTCGTCAAGCACGCCACCGTCTAGAGGCGGCCGAGCCAGGGGTGCGGGCCGTAGGTCGTTTCGAGCGCCTCCGCGAGCCAACGCCGCTGTGCCGCGCCGAGCACCGGCAAAGCGGCGGCGAAGTCCTGCTCGTCCTTGGGGCGGGTGTCGTGGGCCTTGGCGAACAGCTGCACCTCCGGCACCAGATAAGGGAGGCCCTCGGGCGAAACACCGCCCAGCTGCGTGGTTTCCCGCCGCACGGCGGGGTTCCGGCGGGAGACCCACTCGGCACCCCGCGTCTCGTCGAGCATGAACTGGATCCGCCACGGCGCGGACGCCGACGGGCGGCACCACACGTCGTCGACGTCGTCGCCCAGTACCTCGCCCGGTGCCCAGGGCCGCAGGGTGCCCGGCGGGTCCGCCGCCCACCACTCCCACGACGGCAGTGCCTCCTGGATCGCGCGCTGGTCGCGCCGGAGCAGCAGGACGTCGACGTCGGCGTGCGCGCGGAACGGCCGGCCCACCGCCAGCTCGATCGCGTACCCGCCGGCGATCCACCACGGCGCTCGGACGTGGGCGAACAGCTCGGCCACCTCGGGCAGCGGCGCGGGCGCCCAGCTCACGAGACGCCGATCCCCGCCAGCACCGGGCCGGTGAACGGCGTTGCCGTGACGTCGTGGACCCGGGACCCCCAGACCGCGTGGCCGTGGCCCGACCACAGCGGCGCCACCGGCAGGTCCCGCAGCAGCTGGTTCTCCGCCAGCCGGTACAGCTCGCCCGCCTCCTCCGGGGTGGCCGCCGCGTCGGCCAGCGCCAGGTTCTGGCGGAAGACGTCGTCGGTGTACCCCGACGCCGTGGCCAGCTCGGACAGCAGCTCGTACGGGCTGCCGGTCGCCTGCTTGACGTCCACGGTGGACGGGCCGTCGAGCTGGTCCGTGCGCGGGGCCGCCTGTGCCGTCACGGAAACGTCCAGCGCCTTGTGCAACCCGACCACCAGGGTGCGCGTCCACGCCTCCGCACCCGGTCCGAAGTAGACGGTGGCGCCACCGGGGAAGGCCGCCTGCTTCAGCAGGGCCTTGCCGGCCGCCGCGTCGAAGGTGCACGGGCGGCAGGTGCCCGAGCGCTCGCCCGGGGCGGCCGACGGTGGCAGCATCGCCTTGGCCGGGTCGACCTGGTGCGCGAGCGGGCCGGCCTCCAGCGCCGCGCGGTCGACGCCGAGGGCGAAGCCGTGGCGGACCGTCGCGTCGGCGAACCGGGGGTTCGCCACCGGGAACGCGAGGTAGCCCGCCTCGGGCAGGGCCCAGGACGCGTGGTGGTCGGCGAATTCGCCGTGCATGGCCTCGTGCCGCTCGCCGGGGACCTCGGTCGCGAGGTCGAGCGTGCCCGCCTTGACCGCGTCGTACTGGGCCGCCGGTTCGCCGACCCGCAGCTCGATCTCCTCGGCCTTCCCGGCGCCGACGCGCTTGAGGGTGCCGCCCGAACCCGGCTTCCAGCCGCCGTCGAGCCGGTACGGTCCGTTGCCGACCGGGGCCTTCGCGAACCCGTCCCAGTCCCGGGAGGCGAGCACCGGCGCCGGCAGCGGCACCAGGCCCGGCGCGGAGAGCAGCGCGGGCACCTGGCCGGACGGCCGGTCGAGGGTCAGCGCGATCGTGTCCGGAGCCGCCGCCTTGATCTCCCGGGCCCGCAGGAGCTTCGTCAGCACCGGGGACGAGACCCAGTGCGCGGAGGCGATCGCCCGCCAGGTGTCCACATAGGATTGTGCGGTGACCGGGGAACCGTCGTGGAACGTCGCCGGCCGCAGCTTGACCGTCCAGTGCACCCGGTCGGCGCTCTCGATCGACGCCGCCGCCCGCGGGGTGACCTTCCCGGACGCCGCGTCGTAGTCGGCGAGCGGAGTCCACAGCGCGCTCGTCACCAGCCGGCCCGCCTGGTCGGCGAGGTCGGCCGGCAGCAGCGTCGCGGGCTCCCGGATGCCGACGGACAGCACCCCGGGCCGAGCCGGGCCGGAGCCGGTACAGCCCGTGACGGCGAGGACGAGGACGGCGAACAGGGCGAGCAGGCGCATGCGCCGTTCCTACCAGTCGGAAGGCAACGAAAGACGGTTGTGTCCGGTTGATCTCCGTCGTACCGTTCGATGGGTCACGCTCGCCGGCGTTCTGGGAGGTTTCGCGTGCGCACCTGGTTGCGGTCGTGCTTCGCCGCCGTCACCGTCAGCGCCACGCTGGTCGCGACCGGGCTACCGGCCGCCGCCTGCGGCGAGGACGACAAACCCGCGGTCCCGGCCGCCCGCACGCTGGGCGACCCCGGGGCGGTCAAGAACGTCAAGGCCGTCGGCAACGTGCCCGACGCCGCCGGCGCCATTTCGATCAACTTCCTCGACTACGGCCGCCGCGACGTCATGGTCGTGTCCGGCGAGTTCGGGCTCAAGGTGTACGACCTGACGAAGAACCCGGCCGCGCCGAAGCTGGTCGGGCAGGTCAGCCTGCCCGGGCTGTGGGAGACCGAGGACACCGAGGTCGACCAGAACCGCAAGCTGGTGTTCCTCTCCCGCGACCCGCGGGCGTACGGCGGCACCACGCACACCGGCGAGTCCGGGATCTACGTCGTCGACGTCTCGAAGCCCGAGGCCCCGGCGATCCTCAGCTACGTGCAGGTGCCGGCCGGCCACACCACCAGCTGCGTCGACGGCTGCCGCTACCTGTGGACCGGCGGCCCGGCGAAGGCCGACAACCAGCCGGCGGACTGGGGCGGGCGGCCGATCTGGGTCACCGACATCCGCGACCCGAAGCACCCGAAGGTCGACCCGCGGCCGATCGAGCTGGCCCGCAACGACGGCAAGACCGACTACGTGCACGACGTGCAGGTCGACGCCGACGGCGTGGCCTGGGTGTCCGGGCGCGGCGGCGTCCGCGGCTACTGGACGTCCGGGATCCACCGCGACCCGCTGACGAACAAGGTCCGCCGCGCGACCGCGCACGAGCCGGTCCCGTACGCCGGCGGCGGCATCGCCGAGACCGCGGCGCCCTCGCGGTTCATGCACAACAGCTTCCACCCGGCCGGCCACCGCATCGGCGACGGTGCTTGGCGCGGCCAGGACCTGATCTACGCGACGGAGGAGAACTTCGTCGACGGCTGCGCGGGCGACGGCGTCCTGACGATTTCGTCCTTGAAGGGCTCCTACCACGGCGAAGGCTGGCGTTCGACGCCGGAGAAGCCGTTCCGGCTGGAAAGCGTCGGCACCTGGGGCGTCAACGGCCAGGAGGGCAGCGACCCGGCGTCCGACGACTGCTCCGCGCACTACTTCGACGTCCGCGGCAGGATCCTGGTGCAGTCGTTCTACGCGCAGGGCACGCGGTTCCTCGACGTCAGCGACCCGACGAACCCCCGGCAGATCGCCTACTACCGCCCGGCCGACGCGAGCGCGTGGGCGCCGTACTGGCACGGCAAGTACGTCTACGTCGCGGACAACGCCCGCGGCGTAGACGTCCTGCAGCTGACCGCCTAGGACTTCAGCCAGACAGCGGTGTCGGTCGGCAGTTCGCTGCCGGCCGGCCCGCTGGCCAGCAGGATCTCCCCGGCGGGGAGCGGGACCGGCGCGTCCGAGAAGTTCAGCGCGAACGTGAACCCCGGCCCGAGCCGGAACGCCAGCACCCCTTCGCCGAGGTCGAGCCACTCCGGCGAACCGGTGGGGAGATCCCGCCGGAGCCGCAGCCCGTTCCGGTACAGCGACAGCATCGACGCCGGGTCCGCCGCCTCCGCTTCCGCCGTGTAGTCCCGCCACTCGGCGGGCTGGGGGAGCCACGCGCCCCCGGCACCGAAGCCGAACGGCGCTTCCGAGCCCGACCACGGGATCGGGACGCGGCAGCCGTCACGGCCGGGGTCGGTGCCGTTCGTGCGGGCCCACACCGGGTCCTGGCGCAGCTCGTCGGGGATGTCGAGGACCTCCCAGAGCCCCAGCTCCTCGCCCTGGTAGACGTACAGCCCGCCGGGCAGGGCCAGCGTCAGCAGCGCCGCCGCCCGGGCCCGCCGGGTGCCCAGCTCGCGGTCCACCGGCAGCTCGTGCAGCCGGTTCGCGAAGCTGAACCCCGTGTCGCCCTCACGGCCGTAGCGCGTGACGTGCCGCGTGACGTCGTGGTTCGACAGCACCCACGCGGCCGGCGCGCCGACCTCCTCGTGCGCCCTCAGCGTCCGGTCGATGACGTCGCGGAAGCGCTTGCTGTCCCACGGGCAGACCAGGAAGTCGAAGTTGAACGCCGAATGCAGCTCGTCGCGGCGCAGGTAGCGCGCGGCCCGCGACATGTCCGGCAGCCACATTTCGCCGACCAGCACGCGCTCGCCGCCGTAGCTGTCGGCGATCTTGCGCCACGACCGGTAGATCTCGTGCAGCCCTTCCTGGTCGGAGAACGGCGTCTCGTCGCCGTCGTCGACGTCGGGCAGGTGCGGGTCCTTGACCAGGCCGTCGGCGACGTCGATGCGGAAACCGTCCACGCCGCGGTCGAACCAGAAGCGCAGCACGTCCTCGAACTCCGTGCGGATCTCCGGGTTGTCCCAGTTGAAATCCGGCTGGCGCGAGCTGTAGAGGTGCAGGTACCACTCGCCGTCCGGCACGCGTGTCCATGCCGATCCGCCGAAGCGCGACTTCCAGTTGTTCGGCGGCTCGCTGCCGTCCGGGCCGCGGCCGGGCCGGAACCAGAACCGCTGCCGCTCCGGCGATCCCGGGCCGGCCGCGAGCGCGGCCTGGAACCAGCGGTGCTCGTCGGAGCAGTGATTGGGCACGATGTCGATGATCACCCGGATACCCCGGGTGTGGGCCTCGGCGATCAGGTCCTCCGCCTCGGCGAGGGTGCCGAACAGCGGCTCGATGTCCCGGAAGTCGGCGACGTCGTAGCCGCCGTCGTCCATCGGCGACGGGTACCACGGCGTGAACCAGATCGCGTCGATGCCCAGGTCGGCCAGGTGGTCCAGCCGGGCGCGGACGCCGGCGAGGTCGCCGACGCCGTCGCCGTTGCCGTCCGCGAAGCTGCGGATGTAGACCTGGTAGATCGCCGCGCTCCGCCACCAGCCGGTCTTGTCGGTCACGAAAGTGCCCTCCTAGTCGTCGTGAAAACCCGGCTCAGCCCTTGAGGCCGCCGGCGGTCAGCCCGGCGAGGATCTGCCGCTGGAAGGCCAGGAACAGCGCCACCATCGGCAGGCTGGCCAGCACCATCCCGGCGACGAGCACGTTGAGCGGCATGTCGATCGCCACCCGCTGCAGCATCACCGAGAGCGTCTGCTTTCCGGTGTCCGGGAACACCAGCAGCGGCCAGATGAAGTCCTTCCACGCGGTGACCACCGCGAGGATCGACACGACGGCCAGGATCGGCCGCGAAATCGGCAGGATGATCCGCCAGAGCGTGCGCACCGGCCCGGCCCCGTCCAGGCGAGCCGCTTCGATCAGCTCGTCCGGGATCTGGTCGAAGAACCGTTTCAGCAGGTAGATGTTGAACGCGTTCGCCGCCGCGGGCAGCCAGATCGCGGCCGGTGAGTTGATCAGGTTGAGGTGCAGCAGCGGCAGGTCCGTCACCGTCACGTACGTCGGGACGAGCAACGCGGTGGCGGGCAGCATCAGCGTCGCCAGCATGAACCCGAGCACGACGTTGCCGAACTTCGGCCGCAGCTTCGACAGCGCGAACGCGGCCGGGACGTCGATGGCCAGCTGCGCCAGCCACGCGCCGCCGGCGACGATCAGCGTGTTGAGGAAGTACTTGCCCAGGCTCAGCTGGTCCCACGCGTCGGCGAAGGTCTCCGGGTGCCACTCGTGCGGGACGAGCGTCGCCGGTGTCTGCGCCAGCTCCTGCGGTGACTTCATCGCGCCGGTGACGACCCAGTACAGCGGGAACATGAACGCCAGCACGAACACCGCGAGCGTGCCGGCGAAGACGACGCCGTAGACGACCTTGCCGCGCGGGCTGCGCAGTGCGCCGGGGGAGACGAGGGTCCTCATGACTGGTCCGCCTTCCTCGTCAGCCGGACGTACCACGCCGAGAACACGCCGAGCGCCACGAACAGCAGCAGGCTCATCGCGCTCGCCGAGCCGAAGTCGTTGTAGACGAAGGCGTAGCGGTAGAGCAGCAGGAGCACGGTCACCGTCGAGTCGTCCGGGCCGCCGCCGGTCATCACGTACGGCTCGGTGAACACCTGCATGGTCGCGACGATCTGCAGCAGCAGGAGCACCAGCAGGACGAACCGCGTCTGCGGGAACGTCACGTGCCGCAGCCGTTTCCACAACCCGGCGCCGTCGAGCTCCGCGGCTTCGTAGAGCTCGCCGGGGATCGTGCCGAGTGCGGCCAGGTAGATGAGCGTGGTGCTGCCCATGTTGGCCCACGTCGAGACGAACACCAGCGACAGCATCGCCGTGTCGTTCGAGTCGAGCCACTGGCCGCCGGGCAGGCCGGCCGCGCCGAGCGCGGAGTTGAACAGGCCGGGACCCGGGTCGTAGAACCACTTCCACATCAGCGCCGTCACCACCGGCGGCAGCATCACCGGCAGGTACACGGCGAGGCGGAAGAACGCCTTCGCGTGGCGGAGTTCGTTCAGCAGCACGGCCGTCAAGAACGGGACGGCGAAGCCGAAGACCAGGGCGAGCCCGGTGAACAGCAGCGTGTTGCGCCAGGCGACGCCGAACAGCGGGTCCGCGAAGAGCCGCTCGAAGTTGCCGAACCCGACCCACGTCGGCGCGTTGACGAAGTCGACCTGCTGGAAGCTCAGCAGGACACCGCGCACGATCGGGTACCAGGAAAACAGCGCGAACACCACGAGGGCGGCGCAGAGCAGGCCGTACGCGGTGAGGTTCTCCTTGAGCTTGCGACGCAGCCTGCTCCGGTTCACCTGAGTTGCGGCCGGGCGCCCGGCCCGCGACGGTTTCGCCGCGGGCCAGGCGAGCAGGCTACTTGACCTGGGCGAGGACACTGTTGACCTTCGAGGACGCCAACGCCAGCTGCTGGTCGATGTTCGCGTTCTGGTCCGTGAGCACCGCCTGCATGACGCTGTCGAGCGCGGCGTAGATCTGCTGCGCGTTCGGCGGCTCGATGCTGCCCTTGATCTTGCTCGTGGTGTCCACATAGGACTTGTAGTTCGCGGCGGGGACGTTGGCGTACTTGGCCTTCAGCGCCAGCTGCTGGTCGCGGACCGTGCCCTGCCAGACGTCGGGGGTGGGCTCGGCGGGCAGGCCGACCGGCTGCTTGCCCTCGACGTACTGCTGGATGTGCTTTTCGAAGCGGTCCGGGTTGAGGTACTTCCACTGGATCCACTCGAGGCCGGCCTTGATCTTCTCCGGGGACGCCTTCGGGTTGAGCATGTAGCCCTCGCCGCCGAGCAGGGTGCCCTGGCCGCCGGGCATGCCCGCGATGCCGTAGTCCTCGTACTTGCCGTTGAACTGCTTGACCAGCACCGGGACGTTGTCCGGGGCGGCCATGTACATGCCGAGCTGGCCGGCGCCCATCATCCGCTGGACGTCCTGGGCTTCGAGCAGCTGCTTGGCGCCCATGGAGTTGTCGGTCCAGCGCATGTCGTGCAGGTACTGGAGGGCCTGCTTGCCCTTTTCGTCGGCGAAGTCGGCGACCCACTTGTCGCCGTCCTTGCGGGCGATGTCGCCGCCCATCGAGTAGAGCCAGCCGGTCATGTGCCAGCCACCCTGGTTGTTCTTGCTGTAGTCGGCGTACCCGACGACGCCGTTGCCCAGCGCGGAGATCTTCTTCGCGGCTTCGCGGACTTCGTCCCAGGTCTGCGGCGGCTTGTCCGGGTCGAGGCCGGCCTTCTGGAACAGCGGGCGGCTGTAGAGCAGGCCCATCGTGTAGTTCATGGTCGGCAGGCCGTACAGCTTGCCGTCGGCGCCCCGGAAGTTGTCCAGGAGTTCCGGCTTGAGGTCGTTGAGGTGCGGGACGCTCTTCGCGGCTTCGGTGATGTCGGCGGCTTGGTGGCGGGCGATGATCTGCGCCGGGTCGGTGAAGTAGACGTAGTAGACGTCTTCGAGCTGCCCGCCGGCGAGCTTCGCGGAGAACGTCTTGGGGTCCATGAAGCCTTCGTGCGGATCGATGTCGATGTTCGGGTGCGCCGCCTCGAACTCCTTGACGTCGGCGTCGAAGACGCTGCGCTCGAAGGGCTGGCTGGTCGGCGGCTGACCGGTGACGGTGATCTTGACCTTGCCGCCGGCTGGGGCGCCGGAGTCACCGTCCCCGCAGGCGGCCACCCCGAGGGCGAGACCACCGGCGGCGAGCAGGCACAACGTTCGGCGGGAGACGGTTCGGGACCAGGTACTGCTCATCTCAAGCCTCTTCTCGGGTCGCGACGGCTGTCACGTGATTGCGGTCACTCTAAAGTGGGAGACGCGATGGCCGCAATAACCAGACGAGATTTTGCAACTTACGAACAGAGCGCGGGCACGAAAAAGGCGCGACGGCTCGGGGCCGTCGCGCCTCTCGGATCGCGGGGGTCAGGCGATGCGGCGGGCCGTGGACCCGCGGACCACCAGTTCCGGCGCGAACAACAGCTCTTCGGCCGCCACCTCGCCGCCGTTGATGCGCTTGACCAGCAGTTCCACCACCGCTCGGCCCATCGCCTCGATCGGCTGGCGGGTGGTCGTCAGGGGCGGGTCGGTGCAGTTCATCAGGGCCGAGTCGTCGTAGCCGACCACCGAAACGTCCTCCGGCACCGACAGGCCCTGCCGGCGGGCCGCGCGGATCGCGCCGAGGGCCAGCAGGTCGCTGGCGCAGAGCACCGCCGTCGCGCCGCGGGGGTACAGGCGGGCCGCCGCCGCGTGGCCGCCCTCGATCGAAAACATCCCGTGCTCGATCAGCTCCTCCAGGACCGGCAGCCCGAGTTTGGCCGCGTAGGAGCGGAACGCCTCCAGCTTCCGCCGCGACGGAACGTGGTCGGACGGGCCGAGGACGAGGCCGATCTTCTCGTGCCCGAGCGAGCTCAGGTGCCCGACGACCTGCTCGACGGCCACCGCGTCGTCGCACGAGACTTGGGGCAGCCCGAGGTGGTCGACCGCCGCGTTGATCAGCACCGTCGGCAGCCGTCGCTCGACGAGGTGGTGGTAGTGGGAGTGGATCGCGTCCGCCTGCGCGTACAGGCCGCCGGCGAACACCACGCCCGACACCTGCTGCTGCAGGAGCAGCTCGACGTACTCCGCTTCGGACACCCCGCCCGCCGTCCGCGTGCAGAGCACCGGCGTGAACCCCTGCTGGGCGAGGGCGTTGCCCATGATCTCGGCCAGCGCCGGGAAGATCGGGTTCTGCAGCTCCGGCAGCACCAGCCCGACCAGCCGGGCCCGCTCGCCCCGCAGTTGGGTGGGCCGCTCGTACCCCATCACGTCCAGCGCGGTGAGCACGGCGGCGCGGGTGCTCGCGGACACCCCGGACCGGCCGTTGAGCACCCGGCTGACCGTGGCTTCGCTGACCCCGACCTGGCGGGCGACTTCGGCAAGACGACGCGTCATGGCTGAAACTTTACCGCAATCCAGTGCAAAAGCACGACGTGCGAAACCGGTGCGGACCTGGTGGTCCACGGTCATCGCGCACGCACATCCCGTTCCTAGCTTGGCCGACGTGACCACCACCCTCGACCGCACCACCACGTCTCGTGGCCTGACCACGCTCGCGGCGCTCGCTCTCCTGCTGGCCGCCTACCGCGGGTTCCGCATGCCGGGTGACTGGGCCGTGACCCTGGAAGCCGTCTCGCTGACCGACGGCTTCCACCGCCGGTTCCTCGTCGGCACCCTGCTCCACCCGCTCGCACTGGCGACCGGTTACGCGTACTGGGTGTTCGCCGCCGCTGGGCTCGCCGTCCTCGCCGCGGTGCTCGGAGTGCTGGCCGTCGCGTTCGCCCGCGCCCGGCACCCGGGCCGGAAGCTCCTGGTCGCCGGCTGGCTGCTGCTGCCCTCCGGCGGCTTCCTCTTCCACGAGGCCGGCTACTTCGACCAGGTGCTGTACCTGCTGCTGTTCGCCGCTTTGTGGCAGCTGCCGCGCCGGCCCGCGGTGGCCTCCGGGCTGATGACGGCCGCGGTGCTCACCCACGAGATCGCGGCGCTCACCGTCCTCCCGGTCTTCGCGGTCGTGCTGCTGCGGCGGTCCTCAGTGCGGATCACCGCGATGCTGCTCGTGCCGCCGGTCGTGGTGGAACTCGCCGTGCTCGCGCTCCCGGCGTCGAGCGCGGGCGCGGTCACGCGGCTCGAGACCGCGATGGCCACCGCGGACTTCACCCGGCGATCCGACGCACTGGCCTTGTTCGAACGCACCCAGAGCGAAAGCTGGCAGCTGTATTCGATCACCGAAGTCCTGCTGCTCGTGGCGCCGATCCTCGTGGTCGTGGTGGCCGGCTTCCTGGTGCAGCGGCGTGACGTGCTCGCGGTCGCGGCCGTCGCGGCTCCGGCGTTGCTCGCCTTCGCGGGCTGGGACTGGGCGCGATGGGGATTCCTGCTGGTCACCAACTTCGCCGTGCTGCTGTGGCTGGGCCCGCCGCGGGAGCTGCGCCCGCTGCCGCTGATCGGGGCCGCGGTGCTGCTCGCGCACCTGCCGCTGCCGTACTTCGACGCCCAGCACCCGCGTGAGCTGTCCTGGCGGGCGGTCAGCGCCTTCGCCGGTCAGGCGTTCTCGACACCCCGGGGCAACCGCACGGTGAACACGGCCCCGCCGTCGTTGTGCACCGTGAGCGATCCGCCGTGCGCCAGCACGTTCTCCCGGGCGATCGCCAGCCCGAGCCCGCTGCCCTCGGTCGCCTGACGCGCGTGGTCGCCGCGGGTGAACCGGTCGAACAGGAGCGGCAGCAGGTCTTCCGGGACGCCGGGGCCGGCGTCGGCGACCCGCACGACGACGTCCTCGCCGGTCCCGTCGAGGGCGACCGTCACCGGCGCGGCCCCGTGCCGGACGGCGTTGCTCAGCAGGTTCGCCACCACGGTGTGCACCCGCCGCGGGTCGGCGACGACCGTGACGTCCCCGCTCGCCGTCACGGCGGCCTCGACGCCGGTGACGTCGGCGGCGTCCGCGACCAGGTCGGCGAGGTCGACGGGCGCCAGCCGCAGGTCGGCCTTCCCGGCGTCGAACCGGGCGATCTCGAGGAGGTCTTCGACGAGCTTCGCCAGCCGCCGCGCCTGGGTGCCGAGGATCTCGGCGGCCCGGGTGCGGGTGGCGGGCTCGGCGTGGTCGAGGCTGTCGACGGTGGCGATCATCGAGGCGAGCGGGGTCCGCAGGTCGTGGGCCACGTCGGCGACGAACCGCCGCTGCTGGCGGTCTTTCGCGTGCAGCTCTTCGATGGATTCGCCGAGGCGGGCGGCCATCGTGTTGAACGACTCGGCGAGCGCGGCGACCTCGTCGCGGCCCTTGACCGGGACCCGCGTGCCGAGCGCACCCTTGCCCAGCTCGTCGGCGGCCGCGGACAGCGCCTTGATGGGACGGCGGATCCGGCGGCCGATCAGGAACGCGGCGCCGGCCCCCAGCACGCTCACCCCGGCCGCGGTGCGGACCAGCTTCCAGCGCAGCTCGGTCAGATCGTCGTCGAACTGGCTGAAGTCGAAGAACTGGACGAGGTGGTAGCCGGGGACGGGGAGATTCGCGTTGACCACGAACACCTTCCGGCCGGTCTGCGGCACTCTGGAGTAGGCGGTCCCGAACTGCTCGGGCCTCCGCTGGCGGAACAGCTCGTCCCGGACGGCGCTCAGCATCTCGAGCTTGTCCGGCGCCGGGATGGTCGCGGGCAGCAGGTTGCCGGGACCGACGGCGCTGCGCACGACTTCGACGGACCCACCGGGCCGTTCGGTCACCAGCGCCCAATCCGGGTCGAGGCCGAGGCGGTGGGCGACGTCGTCGAGCCACCCGGCGCTGCCCACTTTCGAGAACTGCAGGAGGATCTGCCGGTCGGCGCCGGAATTGGCCACGGCCGACACAGCGAACCGGCTCAACGCCTCGTCCGCTTGCACCTGGTATGCCGAATACGCCATGACCGCCGTCGCCGTCGTGGTCACGCCGACGATCGCCGCGACGATCCGGGTCCGCAGGCTGATGGCCGGGAGCCTCACTTCGTCACCAGGCGGTAGCCCAGGCCGCGGACCGTCCGCAGCAGCACCGGATTCGCCGGATCGTCCTCCACCTTCGCCCGCAGCCGCGCGACCGCCGCGTCGACGATCCGCGAGTCGCCGACGTAGCCGTAGTCCCAGACGCGCTTGAGCAGCACCTGGCGGCTCAGCACCTGGTTCGGGTGCTCGGCGAACTCGACGAGCAGCCGGATCTCCGTGGCGGTCAGCGCGAGTTCCTCGCCGGCGCGGGTGACGCTCATCGCGGCGGCGTCGATCGCCAGCTCGCCCACCCGGAACAGGCCGGCTTCCGGCACGGCCGGCTGCGCGCGGCGGCCGATCGCCTTGATCCGCGCGTCGAGCACGCGCGGCTCGGCCGGCTTGACCACGTAGTCGTCGGCGCCGCACTCGAGCCCGGCGACGACGTCGATCGGGTCGCCGCGGGCGGTCAGCAGCACGATCGGCAGCCGGCTGCGGGCGCGGATGCGGCGGCAGACCTCGAAGCCGTCGATACCGGGCAGCATGACGTCGAGGAGGACGAACTCGGCGTCGCCCAGCGCGGTCAGCGCGTGCTCGCCGGTAGGAGCGTGGACGACGTCGTGGCCCAACGCGCGCAACGCCAGCGAAAGCGCTTCGGCCAGCGGTTCGTCGTCCTCGACGAGCAGCAGACGCGGCACGGGCCCTCCCCGGGATGATCGTTCCGGCGAGACTAATGCAGCGCCCGGCGGCCCGGCGGTTCCCGTGCGGAACCGTCGAGCCGCCGTGCGGTTTCGTCACATCAGGCCGCCGCCACCTCGAATCCGGCCGCCTGGCCGGCGGGCCAGCCCGTGTTGCCGGTGAAGGTCAGCCGCACGAACCGCTGGGACGTCGTCGCGAAGGACACCGAGGCCGTGTTGCCGGACGCCGGGTCGAACGAGTAGCCGCGCGACCCCACCAGCGTCGTGTACGAGCCGCCGTCGGTGCTGCCGGAGATCGTCACCGTCTGGGTGCGCGCGCCCCAGGCCGAGGACGGCGGCAGGCGAAGCGTCACCTTGTTGATCGACGACGCCGTGCCCAGGTCCACCGTCAGCGTCTGCGGGAACGCGTTGTTGGCGCTCTCCCAGTAGCTGTTGGCGTCGCCGTCGTTGGCGTTCGACGGCGGGAACCCGCCCTGCTGGGACGACGAGCTGATCGCCTTCCCGCGGGCGAGGTCGGTGCCGGGCCGCGGCGGCTGCGGCGGACCCGAGTTCGGCGCGGGCCAGGTCGAGCAGTCGCCCCAGGTGCCGGTCCAGCCGTTGTTGCCCGACCCGCCGAAGGTCATGCGGGGGATCGACGCCGGGTAGGGGCAGTTGTACGTCCCGGTGACGCCGACGCCGGACGCCGTCAGGTTGCTGATCGACACCGACCCCTGCGTCTGCGCTTGCGCCACGAAGGTGCCGACGCCCTGCACGGAGACGCCGTCGATGGTGATGCCCTGGATCGGCTTGCCCGCGCCGTTGCCGTCGATGAACTGGATGGCCTCGTACGGGCTCTGGATCGCGGTGAACCCGGTGACGCGGATGGTGACGCCGGTGATCGCCTGGTCGCGCGCGTCGAACCACAGCGCGCCGACGCCGAACTGCCAGTTCGGGTCGAGCGCCCCGGCCCGCAGCGCGGTGTTGTTCGAAAGCGTGACCGTGCCCGACAGCGGCACCGAGTTGAACCGGTTCGCCACCAGGTAGCCGCCGCCGAGGGCGTTGGTGTCCTGGACCAGGTTGCCGCTCACGGTGTTGTTCGACCCGCCGTACAGCGCGATGCCGTTGGCCAGGTTGGGCTGCACGACGGTGTTGTTCGCGATGGTGTTGCCCGCGTCGGCCTGGCCGTTGGACCACAGCGCGAGCCCGTCGTCACCGTTGTTGCGCAGGTAGTTGTTGCGCAGCGTCGAGTTCGTCACGGCGCCGTCGAAGTTCACGCCGTCGGCCTGGGTGTCGAGGATGCGGTTGTTTTCGATGGTGAGATTCGAAGAAGCGCCGTTCATCAGCCACAGCCCGCACTTGGTGTCCTGGATCCACAGGCCGCTCACGACGGAGCCGGTGCCGAGGACGCCGTGGAACGCGTTGTCCGGGCTGCCGTCGTTGCGCTCGGTCACGTCACCGAAGACCGCGAAGTCGTACAGCTTGATGTTCCCGGACGCGCCGCCGTTGTTGAAGATGTTGTTGCCGTGCAGCACGGTGTACCACTGGCCCGCGCCCCGGACGGTCGTCTGGTCGATCTGCAGCGCCGAGGAGATTTCGAAGCGCCCGGACGGCACCCACACCTCGCGGCCCTGCGAGCGCGCCGCCGCCAGCGCGTTCCGGAACGCCTGCGTGTCGTCCGAGGAGTCGTTCGCGGTGGCGCCGTAGTCGGTGACCGACAGGGCGTTCGCCGGTTTCGTGCCCACGCCGCCGACCTGCTCGAAGTCGGCGAGGTCGATGGTCGCCTGGCCGACGTCACCGGAGTCGGCCTGCACCCGCACCTTCGCCCCGGCGGACAGGTTCTGGCCCAGCAGCAGCCGGGCGTCGTCGAAGAAGTGGTGCGTCTTGGCGCCGGGGATCCAGCTGGTGTCCACATAGGAATAGTGCGCGGTCACGGGCAGCGCCAGCTTGGTCCCGTTGACGGACACCGTGAGGCGGCCGGACGAGCCGTCCGGCACGCTGTAGTGGACGTTGATCGAGTTGGCCGCCGCGGGCAGCGTGAACTCGACGTACTGGCCGGTGCCGATCCGGACCGCCTGCCGCCCGGAGGCCTCCGAAGCCAAGCCGGCCTGCGTGTAGTCGGGGCCGACGGCCGAGCCGTTGGTCGCCGAGCACTCGGCCTCGACGGTCCGGAACGGCACACTCGCGCCGCCGGACGCCGTGGTGGGACAGGTCGCCGCGGCCGCCGGGGTGCCGCCGGCCAGCACGGTCAGGCCGGCCGCGGCGAGGGCCGCGGCCAGCAGCGCCGCGCGGCGCCGGGGAATGGGGGACATCGTCGTCACCTTTCTCACGGGGTTCAGGACGAATAGGCTTCGAGCTCGGACAGCTGACCCGCGGGCCAGCCGGTGTTGCCGGTGAAAGTCAGCCGGAGGGTGCGCACCGACGCCGCCGGGAAGGTCACGGTCGCGGTGTTGCCGGACGCCGGGGCGAAGGTGTAGCCCGCCGCGGCCTTGACCCCGTCGACCGAGATCGTCTGCGTGCGGGTGCCCCACGCCGAGGACGGCGGCAGCTTCAGCACCAGCCGCGAGACGGTGACCGTGCTGCCGAAGTCGACGGTCAGCGACTGCGGGAACGCGTTGTTCGTGCTCTCCCAGTACGAGTTCGCGTCGCCGTCGACGGCGTTGCCCGGCGGGAAACCACCTTGGGCGCCGGACGCGCCGACTGCCTTGTGCAGCGCCAGGTTCCCGCCCGGCTGGGTCGGCGTGGTGGTGGGCGGCGTGGTGGTGGGCGGAGTCGTCGTGCCGCCGTTGTCCGAGCCGTAGACGGGTGCCGGCCACGAGCCGCAGTAGGTCGTGGTCCAGCCCGAGTTGCCGCCCTGGTCGGCCAGGCCGCTCATCGCGTCGGGCCCCATGCAGTTGTAGACACCCGCCCGGCCGACCCCGGTCGCGACGACGTTCTTCACCGACCCCGACGGCTTCGCCTGCAGCTGCCAGGCGAACGTGCCGGCGCCGCTGATCCGGATGTCGCTGAAGTGCACGTCCGTGGTGGCGCCGTCGATGAACTGGATCGCCTCGTAGCTGTTGTCCAGCAGGTCGTTGCCGGTGACGTCGATCCGGCCGGTGATGGCCGAGTCGCGGCCGTCGAACCACAGCGCGCCGACGCCGAACTGCCAGTTCGAGTCGAGCACGCCGGTGCGGATCGCGGTGTTGCGCGCCACCGTCGTGGTGCCCGACAGCGGCACCGCGCTGAACCGGTTCGCGACGTGCAGACCACCGCCCTGGTCCTGGTTGTCGGCGACGACGTTGTCGGACACGGTGTTGTCGTGCCCGCCGTAGATCGCGATGTTGTTGGCCAGGATCGGCAGCAGCACGGTGTTGAAGGAGAACGTGTTGTGGTGGTCGGCTTGGTGCTCGGACCACATCGCCAGGCCGTCGTCGCCGGTGTTGCGCAGGAAGTTGTTCGTCACGGTGACGTTGCTGATGCCCTGGTGCAGGTTCAGCCCGTCGGCGGTCTGGTCGAGGATCCGGTTGCCGGTCACGGTGAGCCCGTCGAACGGCCCGTCGAGCCACAGCCCGACCTTCGTGTGCTGCAGCCACAGGTTCTGCACGACCGAGCCACCGCCCAGCGCGCCGCCGATCGCGTTCGACTGGTCGCAGTCGACGCGGGCGTCGACCTGGCCGATGATCGCGAAGTCGTAGAGCTTCACCGCGCTGCTGACACCGGGCACGGCGGGATTGCCGGGATACGTCGGGGTTCCGCAGCTCTCCGGTTCGCCCTTGCCGAAGATGCCCGCGCGCGGGCCGGTCAGCACCGAGTACCAGGGTCCGGCACCGCGGATCGTCACCTGGTCGACCGTGATGTGGTGGCCGAGGGTGAAGGTGCCGGACGGGATCCAGGCTTCCTTGCCCTGGCTGCGTGCCGCCGCGACCGCCGCGTCGAACGCCGCGGCGTCGTCGCTCGTGTCGCCCGCGGTGGCGCCGTAGTCGGTGACGGACACCGAGTTCGCCGGCCGGGTCGCGGCCGCGCCGACCTGCTCGAAGTCGGCGAGGTCGACGGTGACCGGCGTGACGTCGCCCGCGTCGGCCTGCAGCCTGATCTTCGTCCCGGCCGGGTAGGACGTGCCGAGCAGTGCGCGGGCCTCGTCGTAGAAGTGGTGCGCGTGACCGTCACCCGGGTTGTTGGTGAAGGGGTACGAGCCGTAGTACCAGGCCCACTTCGACGTCAGCGGGATGTCCCGGTTGTGGGCACCGCCGACGTAGAGCGAGATCGTCCCGCTCGCGGAGTCCGGGACGCTGTACCGGAAGTCGATCGAGTTCGCCGGTGCGGTGAGGGTGAACTCGACGTACTGGCCCTGGCCGGACAGCGTCACGGCCTTCCGGCCGGAGGCTTCGCCGGCGAGGGTGCCCGCGGCGCGGTTCGGGCCGATGACCGAACCGTTGGTGGCGGCGGTTTCGGCTTCTTGTTCGAGGAAGGGAACCGTCGCGCCCCGGCCGGCGGCCGGGGCCGCGTTTCCCGCGGGACCGGCGGCGATCGTGAGTCCGGCGGCGGCGATCACCGCCGTGGCGAGGGCGCCGAACCTGAATTCGGGCGCGCTGAAGACAGAGCTGGGAGACATGGGCGGCACTGGCCTTTCCGCAGCAGGTGGGGACCTCTGTGACGGGGATCATACGAATCCCGGACAAGAAATCGCAATAGTTGAACGAACTTACGCAAGTTTGCGACAGGAATTGACGGCTGCGCCGGATGTCCGACGCTCGCTTACCTCCCGCGGAGCAACGACCGGGCAGCCGCGTTCCGCTGCTAGTTTCTGGACATGAGCCAGCGACGTGCGGACGGGAGCGCCGGGGACGCCGACTACGGCGCCATCGGCGGGGTCTACACCGACTACCGCAAGCCGGATCCCCGCATCGGCCAGTACCTCGTCGACGCGCTGGGTGACGCGCGGACCGTGCTGAACGTCGGCGCGGGCGCCGGCGCGTACGAACCCGAAGACCGCGAAGTGACGGCTGTCGAGCCGTCGGCCTCGATGCGTGCGCAGCGCCCGGCGGGCCTGTCGCCGGCGGTCGACGCCGTGGCCGAGAAGCTGCCGTTCCCGGACCGGGCGTTCGAGGGCGCGATGAGCACGTTCAGCGTGCACCAGTGGAACGACCTGTGGGCCGGTCTCAAGGAGATGCGCCGCGTCACGCGCGGCCCGATCGCCATCCTGACCTGCGACCCTCAGCTGCTGCGCCGCTTCTGGCTGCTCGACTACGCGCCCGAAGTGATCGAGACCGAGGCCCGGCGCTACCCGTCGGTCGACGACATCGCCGACGGCCTCGGCGGGCACACCTCGGTGGTCGGCGTGCCGATCCCGATCGACTGCACGGACGGCTTCAACGAGGCCTACTACGCCCGCCCCGAACGCCTCCTCGACCCGGGCGCGCGGCTGTCGTGCTCGGCGTGGAGCTTCGTCGACGACCGCGTGCACCACCGCTTCGCCGCGGAACTGCAGCACGACCTCGACGACGGCACGTGGGAACGCCGCTACGGCAAGCTGCGCGAGCAGCCGACGTTCGAGGGCTCGCTCGTCCTCGTCGTCTCGGACCCCACGGCGTGACCCCGCCGCCGTTCGACCCGGAGCTGGCCGCGGTCGTCGACGAGCTGCGCGCCGGCCGGAGCCCGCTGGTGACGCTCGCCGACATCCCCGCGCGCCGCGAGGTCGTCGCGGCCGACTTCCGGACCGTCGAAGAGCTGGCGGCCGCGCACCCCGGATTCACCTTCCGCGAGGAACGCGCCGGCGATGTGCCGCTGCTGGTCGTCACCCCGGCGGACCGGGCCCCGGCCGGCGTCGTCTACCACGTGCACGGCGGCGGCCTGATCGTCGGCAGCCACCTCGGCCCGGACGTGCCGAACCTGCTGGGCTGGGCCGGCAAACTGGGCCTCGCCGTCGTCTCGCCCGGGTACCGGCTGGCGCCGGAGCACCCGTACCCGGCGGCCGTCGAGGACTGCTACGCGGGTCTGCTGTGGACGGTCGAACGGCTGGGCGTCCCGGTGATCGCCGGGATCAGCGCGGGCGGCGGCCTGGCCGCGGCGACGACCCTGCTGGCCCGCGACCGCGGCGGCCCGCTCCCGATCGGGCAGCTGCTGATCTGCCCGATGCTCGACGACCGCAACGACTCGGCGTCGGCCGTCGACCTCGACGGCCGCGGCCTGTGGGACCGGACGGCGAACCACGTCGGCTGGACGGCGTACCTGGGTGACCGCCGTGACGTCCCGGCCTACGCCGCACCGGCCCGCGCCGAGGACCTTTCCGGCCTGCCGCCGGCGTTCCTGGACGTCGGCACGGCCGAGACGTTCCGCGACGAGGTGGTCGCGTACGCGAGCCGGATCTGGCAGGCGGGCGGCGACGCCGAGCTGCACGTGTGGCCGGGCGGCTTCCACGGCTTCGACGCGCTGGTGCCCGAGGCGGCGCTCAGCCGGGCGGCCGTCGCCGCCCGGCTGACCTGGTTGCGGCGCCTGCTCAGGGATGTCTCGTAACCCGGTGAGGGCGTCGGCTGGCGACACCGTCGAAGAACCACCGCTACTCGACCAACGTGCAGGTGGCCATCGACGCCGAAACCCGGCTGGTCATCGCCACCGGCGATACGCAGCCGGGCAGCCGCGCGACTGCACCGTCCACCGCGACTCGGGCATCGCCGAGGTCCGCGCTCGCGTTGAGCACGTTCTGTCCCGGATGAAGAACTTCAAGATCCTCACCAGCAGTCGACCTACCGGGTTCGGGAACTCGCCGAGATGAGCCGCGACATCTTCGACGACCGCCGCGGTTTCGCCCACGCCAGGCGCACTCCCCTCGCCGGCAGGCCCGCCGGCCCGACTGGGCCGGAACCATCTCGTCCGCCCGGCCCACGACTCCCCATTTGAAGGCTCGTTCGCTGATCGTGGGCGCGGTCCGAACCTCCTCAGCCCGGCAAGCTACCGGGCGGGTGCGCTCTTCGCGCGGAGTGGCGCGCTCGCGTCGTGCAGGTGTTGCAGGACGTAGTAGTAGGTCTTCAGCAGCCCGCACTGAGCGTAGTCGATCCCGTGGTCGGCGCAGAACGCGCGCACGAGGGGCTGCGCGCGGCGCAGGTTGGCGCGCGGCATGCTCGGGAACAGGTGGTGCTCGATCTGGTAGTTCAACCCGCCGAGCGTGAAGTCGACCCACGGGCCGCCGCGGACGTTGCGGCTGGTGAGCACCTGCTTGCGCAGGAAGTCCAGCTGTGTCTTGTCGGTGAAGGTGGGCATGCCCTTGTGGCCCGGCGCGAACGAGCACCCCATGTAGACCCCCCACAATCCCTGGTGCACCGCGATGAACGCGACCGCCACCGGCGGGGACAACACCACGAACACCGCACCGAGGTAAACGGCGACGTGCGCGAGCAGCAATCCCGCTTCGAGCCAACGCGCTTTGACTTCGCCGCGCCACACCGCTTGGATGCCTGCCCAGTGCAGGCTCAGCCCTTCCAGCAGCAGCAACGGGAAGAACAGTGCCGCCTGGTGCTTCGAAGTCCAGCGCACGAATCCACTCTTCTCGACCGACTGGCCCCGGGTGAAGGCCAGCAGCGGGATGTCGATGTCGGGATCGTCGCCTTCGTGGTTGGGGTTGGCGTGATGACGGCTGTGCTTGCCCATCCACCAGCCGTAACTCATCCCGATGAGGCCGCCGAAGGCATAGCCGGCGCGGTCGTTGGCACGTCCGGTCCGGAAGATCTGGTTGTGGCCGGCGTCGTGGCCGAGGAACGCGATCTGGGCGAACAGCACCGCGAAGAACACCGCGGTGGCCAGCTGCCACCACGAATCACCCAGCATCGCGAACGCCACGCACCCGCCGGCCAGCGCCAGCACCGTGAGGCTGATTTTCACCGCGTAGAAGCCATACCGCCGGTCCAGCAGACCTTCTCGCCGTACCAGGCGAGCGAGATCACCGAAGTCGTTTCGCGACTTCGCGCGAACGCCGACGTCGACGCTCTCCGGAGACGCAACCATGGAAGTCCTTCCCAGTCATGGCGCCGGGGGCTGGGGCGACCACATGTTCACTACTTCGCCTGGATTCCCTGCGGACTCATGGACTAAACGAGACAGGACCGGCACCACGAGAATCGTCAGACGCCCGCCGGAACGACCGCGGGAACGACCGGCTTCCGGCGGGCACCGGGAAGCAGTTGCGGGGGACGGCGGGCCGCCAGGTCCTCGACCCAGCCGAAGGCGAGCACGGCCACGACCGTGAGGACCGCCGCTGTCGCCAGCCGAACCGGCTGGGACGACCACCCGAGCCAGTCGTCGACGGGATAGGACAGGTCGATGGCGACGTTGTGCCACAGGAAGATCGTCACCGCACGCGCGTTGAGCAGGGTCACCAGCCGGCCGAGCACCGGCGCCCGGTCGAGCCAGGCTAGCTGGGGCGACACCCGCAGGAACACGAGGATCGCGGCGGCGGAGATCAACGCCTGCCCCAGCGGGATGTCGCTGAGGTCGAACGTCCCGTCCGGCAGCGGGTGCCCCGCCGTCCACCAGGCGCCCAGTCCGACCGCGGCGGCGAACAGTCCCGCCAGCACGGCCGGGTGGATCCGGCGAAGCAACCCTTCCCGGTGGGCGAAGCCCAGCACCCAGCACGCCCCGAAGGTGACGAAATCCAGCACGCCCTCGCCGACCGGCCCCGAATCGGTCAGCGGGGAGCCCAGTACGGCGTCCACCGCGACGAAGACCAGCGGGGCGAGCACGGTGACGACCGGACGGCGGCGGAACGCGAGCAGCAGCACCGGGCTGAGCAGCACGAACCACAGGTAGGCGCGGAGGTACCACAGCGCCACCGTGAAGTCCGCACCCCAGAGACTGCCCGGCGGGTCCAGGATCGGGAACACCCAGAACACCATCCGCGGCCAGCTCAGGGCGACGTCGCCGGTGTCTTGGGCCCAGCCGTGCGCGAGCATCAGCCCGACCGCGACCAGACCGAAGAGCCACAGCGGGGGCAGCAGCCGGCGGATGCGGTGGCCGACGACGTCCACCGCGGGGGTGCGGCGCAGTGAGCTCACCATGAGGGAGCCGCCGAGCGCGAACATCACGCCCATGGACGGGAAGACGAGGCTCAGCCACCCCCAGCCCGTGGCGTGGTAGAGCACGACCCGCACCAGCGCGACCGCGCGCAGGCTGTCGAGCCAGCGGTCCCGGCGCCCCGGCGGCGAGGGTTCGGCGGCCGGAGCGACCCGTTGCTCGACCGGCTCGGCGGGCGCCACCTCGGCCCGCACGGTGGCCCGCAGGGCACCGATGCGGTGCATCCGTTGCCAGCGCACGAGAATTCCGGACACCGCCGCGCCCAGCGACTGGATGAGGACCACGTACATCAGCTGGCGGTAGACCAGCTGCTGCATCGGGATCAGCCACAGCGCGCTCTTCGGCTCGCCGTCGAGGTGGAAGGCGTACGCGGCGCCCGCGCTCTGCAGCAGCATCACCGACAGCCAAAGCACGAGCGTCGTGCCGGGATCGAGGAAGAACAGCCCGTAGACGAAGAAGACGTCGATCAGCGGTGCGGTCACCGGCAGCACGATCTGGAACGCGAGGACGTGCAGGAGCCCGAACCTGCCCAGGCGGCCCGCCGTGCCCCGCTGGAGGACCGCCCGGCGGTGCCGCCACACCGACTGCATCGTGCCGTAGGTCCAGCGGAACCGCTGCTGCCACAGCTGCCGCAGGGTCGCCGGGGCCTCGGTCCAGGCGACCGCGTCGTCCACATAGGCCATCCGCCAGCCCGCACGGCCGATCCCGATGGTCAGATCGGTGTCCTCGGCCAGGGTCAGCGAGCTCACGCCGCCGGCATCGGCGATCGCGGCACGCCGGAACGCGCCCGCGGCGCCCGGAATCGTGCAGATCGACCCGGTCAGGTCGTGCATGCGGCGGTCCACGCTGAACCCGATGACGTACTCGATGTGCTGCAGCCTGGTCAGGAAGGTGTCGCGGTTGACGATCTTCACGTTGCCCGACACCGCCCCGATCCCGGGCTGGGCGAAGGGTTGCACCAGGCGCCGGATGGTGGCGGGCTCGACCACGGTGTCCCCGTCGACCATCACGATGAGGTCGTGCCGGGCCTGCGCGACCCCGGCGTTCAGCGCGGCCGCCTTGCCCTGGTTGCGCTGGCGGAGGACCCGTACCCCGGGCAGCTCGAGCGCTTCGACGAGATCGGCGGTGCCGTCGGTGGACCCGTCGTCGACGACCACGACCTCCACCGGGTGGTCACTGGCCAGGATGGACCGCAGCGCCACTTCGATGTTGGCCGACTCGTTGTAGGCGGGCACGACGACCGAGACCGGTTCGGTCACCGGTGGTCCCCAGCTCCAGCGCGGATGGCGGCGCTGCCGGGCGTGCCTGCCCGCGTAGAAGAGCATCAGCAGCAGGCGGACGATCACCAGCACGCCGACGCCCAGCAGGATCCACTGCAGCCAGGCGACCACGGCGAGGGAAACGCCGATGGCGCCCAGCAGGACCTCACCGGTCACCCGGTCCCGGGCGGTGGCGGGCTGGTTGGCCGGGGCCATCCCGACCGAGGCGGTGACGGTGGTGAAGTGGTAGCCCTGCTCCTGCAGCCGCGGGATCAGCTGATCCAGTGCCGCGACCGTCTCGGACCGGTCGCCGCCGGCGTCGTGCATCAGCACGATCGAACCCGCGTCCGAGGGCGGCGTGGCGTTGTGCACGATCGCCGAGACCCCCGGCCGGGCCCAGTCGTCGCTGTCGGTGTCGGTGAAGACGCTGAGGTAACCGCGCGCGGCCGCGGACTGCACGGTGCGGTAGCCGAGATCGTCGACGGCGGAGACGCCGGAGGAATACGGCGGGCGGAAGAGGTTGGTCGTCAGGCCGGTGCTGCCGACGAGCACCATTTCCGTCTGGTCCAGCTCCCGGTCCATCCGCCACGGGGAGACGTCCACCAGGTCGGGGTGGGTGAAGGTGTGCAGCCCGATTTCCGAACCGGAGTCGTGGATCCTGCGGAGGAGTTCCGGATGGCGCGATGCCATCGAGCCGACGACGAAGAACGTCGCGGGCACCTGGTGCTTGCGCAGGATGGAGAGGATCTGGGGCGTCCAGGTCGGATCGGGTCCGTCGTCGAAGGTCAGGGCGATGGTCTTGGCGGCCGGTGCCCGCGAGGCCACCGGCGACCGGGTCGCGTCGACCACCGCGCCACCGTTGATCACCGCGGTGGGCACCGACGCGGTGCCCACCGGGTCGTGCGCCTTGGCGTCGTTGCTGACCTGAGAGCTCGCCAGGCCCGCGATGACGAGCATCACCGACAGCAGGGCCACCGCGATGCCCGCGAACACCCAAGGCAGCCGGAGGCGGCCTCGCCACCTCCGGCGCCCGGTCACAGCAGGTTACCGAGAAGCGACCCGACAGCCCCGGTCACGGGTGCGACCACGTCGCCGACGACCTCGAGCACGGGTGGGACGACGGACACGACCGGCGCCACCGCTGCCGGAGCGGGCGGCGGCACGACCACGGGCGGAACCACCGCTACCGGCGGAACCACCGCTACCGGCCGCGCCGGCTGAACGGGATCGGCCCGGTTCACCGGCGCCTGGCCGACGGCTGCCGGGTTCTCCGGCTGCTGGTGCACCGCGGCCGCGGGCCCGCTCGTGCCGCTCTGCGCTCCGCCTGCGGGCTGCTTTCCCTCCGGCGCGTTGCCGCTCGCCACCGGGGACAGGGGAAGCACGTTCGCCGGGATGGCGATCTGCGGCCCGGAGCTCCGGCCCGTCCCCGGCGACTGCTTCTCTCCCGGGCCGGCGGCCGGCTGGTACCCCGCACCCGGGGCAGCCGGAAGGCCGCCCGGTGCGGAATTCGCCCGGGCGTCGGCGGAGGCGGAGGTCGCCGGCTGGTTGGCCAGCAACAGCCCGGTACCGGCGATGAACGCGACCCCCGCGACGGCCAGTACCCCGGCCGAACCGCGAACCAGCAGCCGCCGGCGCCCGCTCGGATCGACGAAGACCGGATCGACGCGACGGTTCGCCTCGGCGTTGCGGGCCTGCTGACGTTTGCCGGAACCGAGTCCGGCGAACAGATCCGGACCGCGCGGATAGTGCTGGGTGACCACGGTGACTCCTTCATGAACTCGTGAATCAGGGGAATCGGTCAGGAGCCGGAGATACTCGGAAGCGGCGAGCACGACGCGCGGCTGAGCCCCCAGCGGCGCGGAAGCAGTGTGGCAACTCCACACGCCCTCTGCGTGTTGCTCTCCGTGTTCCCAGCATCCGGTCCGAGCGTGGGTGACAGCTAGGGCCTTGCGTCACATCAACTACGCCGAAGAGACCAATCTTCCGGGCTCACCACCCCCAAAAAGTGATATCATTGCCCCATTCGGCTGAACCCGGCCGCGAGGCGAAACGTCGGGCGCACCAGCCCCGACTTCCGCCGGAGGCGGACTATCGGTCACCGAATCGCTCCCCGGCGGAAGTCGGCCTACCATTCTTCAAGAGCAGCACGTCGCGGCAACCCCGGACCCCGGTGGCCGAACACGCGTCACCCGCCCACCCGGAGCAGCTGATGACCAGCGTCCAGAACACGACGAAACCCCTCATCACCCGCGAGTTCAGCCGGCGGGCGGCCGACGCCTGGATCCGCGCCGCGGACGCCGGGATCATCGACGCCGCGGAACTCGTCTGGTTGCTGGAGCACCTGCCGGCGGATCCGGCGCGGCCGAAGGTGACCGGGTGACGGCCGGGAGCCACTCCCGGCCCTCGACGGCCGACCCGGCGCCGGCGTGGGAATCCGCGGAGGTCGATCTGCCCGGCCGGATGCTGACGCTGGTCTACCGGGTCGCCTGCCAGACCGGCCATTCCCGGCGGACGAGTGCCACGTTGTGCACCCGGATCCTTTGCGCACAGCCGGATGCCACCGAATCGCGGGCGGTCGCGGACGCCGGACGGCAGGTGCGCGCCCGCGTCCTGACGGAGCTGCGCGCGGACCTGGGCCGGCGGATCGATCGGCCACGGCTGGACGCGGCACTGCGGGACGCGGTGCTGCTCGACGAAGTGACGCTGCTGCCGCCGCGCCAGCGCTTCGCCTTGTGGTCGACGGCGGTGGACCACCTCACGACGGCCGAACTAGCCACCCGCACGGGCTGGACGTCTCCCCAGATCGCCCGGCTGCTGCGGGGCGCGCTGCGCACCGTGACTTCGAAAGCCACCTTGCCCGCGTGAAAGGGCGACGCACCGGTCACGCAAAGACGACACGCCGACTCATTCCGAACCTCTCAGGCCAGTAGTCCCTGCAGTTCGTCCACCGCGTGGGTCAGTTCGCGGGCGAAGCGGTCCATCTCCGCCGAGACGTGCTTCGGCGTGCTCAGGTAGATGTTCCAGCGGTCCGGCAGCAGCACGTAGGCGATGCCGATGCACTGCGGGCTGGTCGAGCCGAAGCCGAAGTACCGGATGTTGACCGACGGCGCCGAGCTGGTGCTCAGGTAGTCGTCGCGCATCTTCAGCCAGCCCGGCGAGGTGTACAGCGCCGGGGTTTCGGTGTCCCCACGCCGTTTCCCGATCAGCTGCAGCTCCCACAGGTGCTGCTCCGGTGCGTCCCCGGCCTGGCACTCCTTCGCGCGGGCAACGTGCTTCGCCGCCGCGGCCCGGAACGCTTCGCGCTTCTCTTCCGCGGAGGCGTCGGAGGTCATGACATCGGCGAAGCGCACGACTTCCGGTGTCACGACCCGCATGGCCTCGGTCCGGCCGTTCTGGAACTGCCGGGTCGCGATCGATTCGTACGTCGCGCCGGTCAGGCCCTTCGCACGGCGGTGGGCCAGTTGGTACGCCATCTGCGCGAAGGCGTCCGGGGACATCCCCAGCTCCTTGGCCCGGTTCGCCCCGAAGTCGAACGACACGGTCGCCGTCGCCGTCGCGTCCGCGTAGGCCTTGAAGGCTTCTCGGGCGGCGCGCGCGTCTTCGCGGAGGGCGTCGGTCAGCGTGAACTCGACGACCTCGTGGCCGGGGACCCCGTCGGCCGGCTCGCGCTCCTCGCGGGAACCGCTCAACAGCGCGTCGGTGAAGCCGAGGATCGTCGTGCCGTCGAGTTCGCAGTGCTCGACGTTGATCCCCGCGGTGCCGTCCTCGAACACGATGAGCGACACGGCCTTGTCGTACCAGCGGTTGTCGCCGTACAGCAGCCGGTCGGCCGCTTCCAGTGCGTCCGCCGGCGTGAAGTCGTCCAGGCACAGGCAGAACAACGCGGTCTCGATGGTCTCCAAGGCGGCGGCGTTGCCCGCTTCGAGCAGCGAGGCCCGCGAAGCGGCCCACTCCGCGCGTGCCTTCGTCGTGAGGGGCCCGGCCGGGACGTCGGTGACGTGGTCGTCCTTGAGGATCGCGCGCAGCCCGTCGGCCAGCTGCGCCGGCGAGTGGGGCCGGCCGTCTTCGGCGAGGACGTCCATCCGGAACGGCGTGCCCTTCGAGAACACGACGATGTGCCGCTCGGGCGACGGGAACCGCGTGCGCGCGGTGTCGAGCAGCTCGCCCGGGATCCGCGTCGCCGAGAACAGGTACTTGTGCTGCACCATCGACTGCGGCGTGCCGCGCAGGAGCACCGGCGGCACGAGTTCCCGGTCCAGCTTCAGCTTGTAGTCCACGGCGGACGCCGTCAGCTCGGCCGCGCGCTCCACCTGGCCGAGCGGGGAGTCCTGGAACAGGAAGAAGAAGTTGGCGTTGAGCGCGATCCGGTCCCGGCGGCCGAGGTAGCGGTACGGCCAGAACGTGTCGAGCCAGCTGCGCACGCCCGGCGAGCGGTCGTACTCCTCGAGCCGGACCTGCAGCTCCGGCCCGGGCCCCGCCAGGAACTCCGCGACCGCGGCTTCGGTCTCGGCCAGCTCCTCCGGTGTCAGCAGCGGAGCGCACCACTCGAGGAAGCGACGGCCACTGTCCTCCAAGGTGGGGACGGGGACGCGGGGGAGCCGGTCCTCGTTGCCGAAGGTGCGGGTGGACCATTCCGGACTGCTCACGGTCATCCTTTTGATCGGGGGAGTCTCAAACTTCTTGCGGGGGTCCGGGTGGCGAAGCCCCCGGCTCGGGGCGAAGCCCCGAATGTCACAGTTCGGGGAAGCCTGCAGGACGGGATACATACAGCTGCGCGTAGAGCCACCCGTCGGACTCCAGTCCGGTGGGGTCGACCCCGGCCGCGCTCAACGTGTCCAGGATCTGCGTCTGCTCCTCGGCGGAGGCGAACTGCCGCTGCCGGAAGACGCCTTCGACGCTCGTCGTCTCGTACCCCAGCTCGGCCAGGCTTTCGGCGATCGGCTCGTAGGAGAACATCCGCAGCACGAAGTGCGCCATCCACGGCCGCGCGCCGCGGGCGACCCGGTTGAGGGTCTTCTCGGTGACGTACCCGACGCAGCCGGTCGAGATCACGAGGTCGACGTCGTCCAGCAGCTTCTGCTGGGTGCCGTCCGGGTCGTCGCGTTCGAGGTCCGCGTGGATCGCTTCGTCGAGGAACCCGGCGGAAAGCGCGTACTCGAGCGCCGGGGCCGAGCTGTCCAGGCCGTAGAACCGCGGGTTGCCACTTCGGACGCGCGCCCGGTCCGTTTCGACCAGCGCCGCGTGATCCAGCGCGCGCACGGCCGGATCCGTGTAGTGGGCATAGAGGTCGTCCATCGTCGCTTCGCAGCGCTGCAAGGCCGCGTTGACGCCGTACGAGCAGCCGACATCGAGCACGGTCGGCCGCTCGGCGGGGTGCTCGGCGATCAGCCGCGCGAAGTACGGCTTCGCCAGCTGCGGGATGTGGTAGCCGACGCGCTTCAGCGTGCCGAAGAACGGACGCGGGTCGGGCGCGGTGTAGATGTGGTCGAACGAGATCTTGCCGGTCGAGTCGAAAGGCACGGGCCAGGCTCCTGATCCAGTCGAGTGAGCTAGTCGAGCAGCTCGTCGCCGCGGGTGGCGCGCTCCGCGAGGTGGGCGGGCAGGACGCGGCCGAACAGCTGGCGGGTCCGCTCCGCGCTGCCGATCACGCCAGGACGCTCGCTGTAGGCGAAGATCGCGGAGTGCCGCGCGATCGCGCCCTCCACGGTACTGACCCGGTGCAGCGCGAAGCGTCCTTTGAACAGCTGGAGATCACCGGGCCGCAGGTCCAGGCGCCGGACCAGCCGGGTGTCGCCGGCCAGCACCGAGCGCACGGCGGCGAAGTTCTCGTCCGCGGCGGACCGGATGTTCGGGCAGTACTCGAACGTGCCGCCGTCGGCCGCGGCCTGCGTCAGCATGCTGACGGTGTGGGTGTTCGTGTCGAAGTGCCACGGGTGCGCACGGCCGGGCGCGATCACGTTGAGCGTCAGCCCGGACAGCGGGTCGGCGAGTTCGTGCAGCTCCGGCAGCCCGAAGCAGTCCGCGACGAACCGCCGGAACAGCGGGCTGGTGTAGAGCCGGCCGATGATCGACGACGCCGGGATGTGGTCGCGCGCGACGAAGGCGTTGCCGCGTTCCATGATCGTCCGGCCGGGGTGGCCTTCGGGCAGCGGCTCGCCGATCGCGGTGTTGTAGGCGTTGACCTTTTCGATCTTCGTGTAGGCGTGCGGTTCGAGCGCCGCGCACTCTTCGCGCAGCACGTCGTGCAGCTCGGGGCGGATGAAGTCGGCGAGCACGCTGCAGCCGGCCTCGGCCAGCTCGGCGCGGGTGCGGCCGACCGTCTCCCGCCAGGCGGGGCGGTCCGGATCGGTGAGCGGGTAGCGGTCGGTGTCGACCATTTCCAGTGGCGCTACCGAGGTGCTCATCGTCGAGGTCCCTTCCGGCGGGTGAAGGAACAGAGGTAGCACAAAATCCCGCTGGTCAACCGTCGGTTTGTGAGCGGTGACACACGGTCGTCAATTGCCGATCCGGCTGGCCCACGCGCTGAGCTTGACCGTGTCGGTGGTGCCGAGGTCGGTCTCCAGGGGCTGCTTCTGCGCGGGTTCGCCCGGAAGCGGGACCACCGAAATCGCGGCGCCGGTGTGCTTGTCGCCGCTGGTGACCGTCGCCGACCAGGCGAGCACCGACAGCGCCTTTTCGCCCGGCTGGAGCGTGAGGTCCTGCGGGCCCGGATCGGGCGCGAAGTAGGAAGTCTCGTGCAGGACCTGGACGTCGAGCGGCGCACCGTCGCCCGCCAGGATCTTCAGGTCCGGGTAGCCGGTGACCTTGCGCGGCGCGGCGTCGCGGTTGGTCAGGGTCAGGACGCTGGCGCGGTGCCCGAGCCCGGCTTCGACCTGACCGACCGAAAGGGACAGCCCGCTCGACGGCGGCGGCGCGTACGTCGGGCTCGGTGCCGTGGTGGGCACCGGCGCGGGCGGCGGCGGAGTGCTGCAACCCGCGAGAAGCGCGACGACGAGAAGTGGTGCGAAACGAGAAACCCCCATGCGGCGCAAGGGTAGCGGGCGCCCCGGAAGGCGCCCGCCCCACCTCACGGAGTCAGCAGCGGCAGGAGCGGCTTGCGCACCTGCGTCGCGACGCCGTCCGAAGCCTCCGCCGCGGCGAGCCGCTCGGCCAAGGGCCGTCCGTAGCCCGTCGTGCGCTGCACCAGCGGCCGGCCCAGCGGCTCGACCATCGCCCGCATGTCGCTGATCGTCTTGTACGACCCGTTCGACGCGCCGGCCATCCGGCTGATCGTCTCCTCCATCAGCGTGCCGCCGATGTCGTTGACGCCGCCCTGCAGCACCGCGCGGCTGCCCTCGGTGCCGAGCTTCACCCAGGAGCTCTGGATGTTGTCGATCATCCCGTGCAGCAGCAGCCGGGCCAGCGCGTGCACCGCCCGGTTCTCGTTCTGCGTCGCGCCCGGGCGGGCCAGGCCGGCGAGGTAGATCGGCGAGCTCTGGTGGATGAACGGCAGCAGCACGAACTCGCTGAACCCGCGCCGCCCGTGCTTCTCCAGGCCTTCGCGCTGCAGCCGCGCGAGCAGCTTCAGGTGCGCGACCCAGTGCGCGGGGGTGTCGACGTGGCCGTACATCATCGTGGACGTCGTCGGCAGCCCGACCTCGTGCGCGGTCGTGACGACCTTGATCCACTCCGACGTCGGCAGCTTGCCCTTGGTGAGCACCCAGCGGACGTCGTCGTCGAGGATCTCCGCGGCCGTGCCCGGCAGCGAGTCGACGCCGGCTTCCTTGGCCTTGATGAGCCAGTCCTTCAGCGACAGGTTGGTCCGCGAAGCGCCGTTCACGACCTCCATCGGGCTGTAGGAGTGCAGGTGGATCTCCGGCTGACGGCGCTTGACCTCGGCCGCGAGGTCGAAGTACGCGGTGCCCGGCAGGTCCGGGTGGATGCCGCCCTGCATGCAGATCTCGGTGGCACCGGCGGCCCATGCCTCGTCGACGCGGTCGCCGACCTGCTCCAGCGAGAGCGTGTACGCGTCGGCGTCGGTGCGACGCTGCGCGAAGGCGCAGAAGCGGCAACCCGTGTAGCAGACGTTCGTGAAGTTGATGTTCCGCGTGACGACGAACGTGACGTCGTCCCCGACCGTCTCCCGCCGCAGGTCGTCGGCGAGCTTCGTGAAGGCGTCCAGCTCCTTGCCCTCGGCCGACAGCAGTGCGAGGGCGGCGTCGTCGGACAGCCCGGCGGGGTCCTTTTCCGCGCTGCGCAAGGCTTCCAGGACGGTGGAGTCGAACTTCTGCGGCCCGGTCTTGATCCGGTCGCCGATCTCCTTCCAGTCCCCGTAGACCGAGTCGAAGTCACTGCGGCGGTCTTCGGTGCGGCCGGTGGTGTCGATCTCGGTGTGCAGGTCGGTGCGCCCGGATTCCTGCCAGCCGCCGTCCGGCTCCTGCCACGGGATGCCGACCGGCATCGCGCCCTCGCGGGCCATCCCGGTCTCGTAGTCGACGAGCGCGGCGACGTGCCGCGTGATCCGCGGGTCCAGCCACGGCTCGCCGGCCTTGACGTACTCCGGGTAGATGGTGAGCCGTTCCTTGAGCTCGAAGCCGGCCTTCTCGGTGCGCCGGGCGAGCTCGTCGATCTGCGGCCACGCGCGTTCGGGGTTGACGTGGTCCGGCGTCAGCGGCGAGACACCACCCCAGTCGTCGATACCCGCGCGGATCATCAGGTCGTACTGGTTGCCGATCAGGTTCGGCGGCGCCTGGATGCGCATCTTCGGGCCGAGCACCAGCCGCGCCACGGCGATGTTCGCGGCGAGCTCTTCGAGGTCGGCGTCCGGCGTCGCGCGCATCTTCGTGTCCGGCTTGGCCCGGAAGTTCTGCACGATGACTTCCTGGATGCCGCCGTAGGTCTTGGCGACCTTGCGGATCTCGAACAGCGCGTCCGCGCGCTCCTCGAACGTCTCGCCGATGCCGATCAGGACACCGGTGGTGAACGGGACGCTGCTGCGCCCGGCGTCTTCGAGCACGCGCAGCCGGACCGCGGGTTCCTTGTCGGGCGAGCCGTAGTGCGGGCCGCCCTTCTCGCTCCACAGCCGGGTCGCCGTCGTCTCCAGCATCATGCCCATCGACGGCGCGACCGGCTTGAGCCGCTGGAAGTCCTGCCAGGTCAGCACGCCCGGGTTGAGGTGCGGCAGCAGGCCGGTCTCCTCCAGCACCCGGATCGCCATCGCGCGGACGTAGGACAGCGTGTCGTCGTAGCCGTGGGCGTCCAGCCAGTCGCGGGCGGCCTTCCACCGGTCCTCGGGCCGGTCGCCGAGCGTGAAGAGGGCTTCCTTGCAGCCCATCTCGGCACCCTTGCGGGCGATGTCGAGGACCTCGTCGGGGGACAGGAACGGCGATTCGAGCCGGCCGGGCACGGTGACGAACGTGCAGTAGCCGCAGCGGTCGCGGCACAGCCGGGTCAGCGGGATGAACACCTTCTTGCTGTAGGTGATGACGCCGGCGCGCCCGGCCTCGGCCAGGCCCGCGTCGCGGGTGCGCGAGGCGTACTCGGACAGCTGGGTGAGGTCGTCACCGCGGGCGTGCAGCAGGACGCTCGCTTCGGCTACGTCGAGTGTCTTCCCGTCACGCGCCCGGGCGAGCGCGCGGCGCATCGCGGAGGCGGTCGGGGTGGTCGCGTCGGGTTCGGGTCCCATTCCACCCACGCTAGGACCGCCGTCGCGGGACCAGCCAGGGTGCGTTCCGCACCTGTCTGGTCGTCATTCTGCACCCGATCGTCGTCGCAGGTCAGCGGGCCGACGGGGTTGTCGATCAGTCGTCCGGCGTGTATTACCTAAAGGGTGGCATCGGTGGTCGGCAAGAAGATCGGCGGACGGACCTACTACTACCTGGCGGAGTCGGCCCGGGTCGACGGCAAACCGCGCGTGGTGACCCAGCGTTATCTCGGCACGGCCGACGAGATCGCCCGCGCCGTCCCGGGCGGCGAGCCGGCGTCGGCTTCGTACCGCACGTACGGCGACGTCGCCGCGGTCTGGGCGACGCTTTCGCGTCTGGACTTCGTCCGCCGTGTCGACGACGTCGTGCGCTCGAAGCCGGGCTTGGGGCTGACCCTCGCCGTCGCGGTGCTGCACCGCGCGACGGCTCCGGAGACGCCGATCGCCCAGTGGTGGGCTTCCGGGCCGGCCGCGGACCTGGTGCGGCCCCGGCTGTCCACGGTGGACGGCATGTGGCGGGCCCTCGAACGCCTCACCCCGGAACGCATCGCGGGCATCGAGGAAGCCGTCGCCGCCGCGGTCCTGGACACCCTGGACGACCACGCGGCGCTCGCCGTCGACGTCCCGCAGTTCGCCGCGTTCGCCCCGGCGGACTGCACGCTGCCGTCGGCCTGCCGGGGCGTGCTCGCCGGAGCGGGCCTGCGGGTGACCCGCGACGGCGCGATCCCCCTGGCGTCGCGGCTCTACCGGCGCGACGACGGGACGGCGCCGACCTTCGCTTCGCTGATGGCGGGGCTGGGCCCGGCCACGCTGGTCTTCCACGCCGGTCAGGCGGCCCAGCTGGACCTGGGCTCGCGCAGCGGCTTCGTGGGGTCGCTGCCGCTGACCGACCACCCGGAGCTGCTGACCCAGCCCGCGTCCGCGCGCAAGCGCGTCGACCCCGGGCGCTTCGCCGGGCTCACCGCGCTGGACACGCACGCGGTCGTCGACGGCGTCCGGCGGCGGGTGATTCTGACCCATTCGGCGACACTGCACGCGGCGCAGTCCCGCGCGTTCGCCGACGAGCTGGCCACCGCGACCCGCGAGCTCGACGGGCTCGCGGAGGCCCTGGCGGCGGGCACCCACCGCGGCGACCGTGCGCAGGTCCACGCCGAAATCGGGCGCGTGACCCGCGGCCGGCGCATCGAGCGCGTGCTCACCGCCGTCCTGAGCGGGAACCGGCCCGGCGAGATCCGGGTGGACCGCCGGATCGACACGGCCGCGCTGGCCCGGCTGGACGAGGAGTTCTTCGGCAAGCAGGTGCTGGTCACCGACCGGGACTGGCCCATCGGGGACGTGGTCACCGCCTACCGGGCCCGGACCCACCTCGAATCGACGTTCCGCTGGCTCACCGGCCCCGCCGTCACCGGCCCGACCCCGCGCTGGGAGTGGACGCGGCAGCGGATCGCGGCACACGGGCTCGTCTCGGTGCTCGCCGCGACCGTCACCCACCTGATGCGGCGCGAGGCCGACCGGGCGGGGATGAACCTGTCGGTCCGGGAGCTGCTGGACCAGCTCGCGAGCATCGGCGAGCTGGTCCTGCGATATCCGTCGACCGGCGGGCGGCCGCGGGCGAAACGCCTGCTGACCGAGCTGGACCCGGCTCAGCAGGCGTTGTTCTCCCTCTTTCAGGACTCCCGGTAGATCTGCAGCGCCGAGAAGCTCTGGACCACCGGCATCAGCTCGATGACGTTGATGTTCACGTGCTTCGGCTGGCTCGCGGCCCAGTGGACGGACTCGGCGACGTCGTCGGCGGTCAGCGGGGTCGTGCCTTCGTAGACCTTGTCGGCCTTGGCCTGGTCGCCGTCGAAGCGGACCTTCGAGAAGTCCGTGCCGCCGACCATGCCCGGCTCGATGGTGGTGACGCGCACGCCGGTGCCGTGCAGGTCGCTGCGCAGGTTGAGGCTGAACTGGTGGACGAACGCCTTGGTCGCGCCGTAGACGTTGCCGCCGGGGTAGGGGTAGGTGCCGGCGATCGAGCCGATGTTGATCACGTGCCCGCGGCCGCGCTCGACCATGCCCGGGAGCAGCGCACGCGTGACGTGCGTGAGGCCGCGGACGTTGGTCGCGATCATCTCGTCCCAGTCCTGCAGGTCCGCCTTGTGGGCGGGCTCGAGGCCCTTGGCCAGGCCGGCGTTGTTGACCAGGACGTCCACCTCCCGCCAGCTCTGCGGGAGGCCTTCGACGGCGCTTTTGACCGCCTCGGGGTCGCTGACGTCGAGTTTCACCGGCAGGACGGCGTCGCCGAGCTCGCCGGCCAGCTTTTCCAGCTTGTCCTGGCTCCGGGCGACGGCGATCACGCGGGCGCCCTCGGCGGCGAACCGGCGCGCGATGGCGTCACCGAAGCCGGCGCTCGCGCCGGTCACGAACACGGTCTGCTGGGTCATGGGGTCGCTCCGCTGTCGTTCAGGAAGGTGCTGAGTGCCTCGTCGAACTCGGTCTCGCGCTCCAGGTTAGGCAGGTGGCCCGCGCCCTCGACGACCACCAGGGTGGCAGCCTTCGTCTTCCGGTGGATGAGCTCGGCGTCGGCGACGGGGGTGAACTCGTCCTCGCTGCCGACGACGACCAGGGTGGGGACGGCGATGTCGCTCAGTCCCGGCGTGTAGTCGGGGCGCTCGGCGCGGCCCCTCAGCGCGGCTGCGGCTCCCGCCGCGGGCGCGTTGCGCATCATCCTGAGGACGTGCGCCTCGACGTCCGGCCGGGTCGCCCGGGTCTGCTTCGAGATCATCTTGGGCAGGAGCTCCTCGGCGTAGCGCGCCATGCCTTCCGCGCTGATCCGGTCGGCGGTGTCGTAGCGGGCTTGCTTGGCTTCGGGGGTGTCGAGGCCCGCGAAGGTGTCGGCCAGGACGAGAGCGGTGACGCGCTCGGGGTGGTCCGCCACGAGTTGCATGACGATCTGGCCGCCCATGGAGAGGCCGCCGAGGACGAACCGGTCCAGCTCCAGGTGGTCGGCCAGCTCGACGAGGTCTCCGGCGAAGACGTCGAGGCCGGTCTTCGTGCCTGGGGTGCGGGACTCGCCGTAGCCGCGGAGGTCGGGGGTCACGACGCGGTAGCCGCTGCCCGCCAGGTGCTGGGCTTGGGGCCGCCACATCGAGCGGTCGAAGGGGTGGCCGTGGACGAGGAGGACCGGTCGCCCGTTCTTCGGGCCGAGGTCGTCGTGCGCGAGTCTCATGCGGCCGACGCTAGGCGGAGCTTTACCGCGGAGCAATACGGCGCAATGTAGTCGGAGCAATATTCTTTCGGTGGCGCTCCCGGCGGGTTCGGGGCAGACTGAGGCCGGGACGGGCTCCGTCATGGGGTCTGACCTGTGCTGATCTTGTTAAGGGACCCCCCTGTTTCGGGCCCTTTCGGGGCATGTAAAGTTCTCCAAGTCGCCAGGGAAACCGGGTGGCCACCGGGACACGAACCAAGCTCTCGCGGATTGCGATTGAGTGGGTGTCCCACCAAAAACTGCTAGGAATACTCGCTTCGGGTAAGGCCGCTTGACGGCGGTGCGACTCGGGGTGTGTTGCTTGAGAACTCAACAGTGTGCTAGTGAACTAAGCCAGTAGAGCTTATGTATTGAACCTCGTATGAGGTTCCTTTGAGAGCAAGTATT
>NZ_JBHVXZ010000054.1:0-22440 GCF_042881395.1 Amycolatopsis sp. NPDC058278
ACGGTCGGTCGGTCCGGCTTCAGCCGTGCGCGGAGAGGTCGAAGCCGATGTACTCGGCGGCGTCCTCCGGGTTGGCGAAGAGCAGCGTGCGGTCGTCGAGGTGCACCATGCGGCCGTAGTGGGTGGAGCTGATCTCCTCGAAGATCGAGCCGTCGAACGGCTGGCCGAGCGCGTCGGTCAGCTCGTCGTAGTCGAACTCCAGCAGCTTCGTGCCGTCCACGCGGATCATGGACGGGTACTCGACGAGGGTGACGCCGTCCTTGGCGCCCATCACGTCGGCGACCACGCGGCCGATCGGGGTGTTCATCAGGGTGACGCCGCACATGTTCGACGACGCGGTCTGGGCGCCGAACTGCAGGGGACTGCTCACTGGTCCAACTCCTTCGGAACGTCGAGCCCGATCTCGTCGAGCAGCTGGGCGAACTTCTCCTTGGTCGCGTCGAGCGAATCGGCGAACGTTCGCGTCTTCTCCGCCGGCTGCGACCAGATCGGCTGCAGCGCGAGCGCGGCGTCCAGGCACCGCGGCACCCACGTCGAGAGCCACTGGCCGAACAGCTCCTTGTTGCCCGCGCCGATCTGTTCGTCCCGGGTGAGCAGCTGGAAGAGGGAGCGGGTGTAGGCGAGGTCGCGGCTGTAGTCGTACTCGCCGGTGCCGACGATGGTCGGCGTGATGTAGTCGCCGTTCTTCGCGGAGATCTGCATCACCAGCTCGGACCGGAAGAGCTGCCCGACCAGCTGCTCGAAGACGACGTTGGTGCCGAACAGGAGCTCGGCCCAGTCCCCGACCGCCGTGAGTTCCTCGACGACCCGCCGGGTGGGCTGCCACTCCTCGGCCGACTGCCACACCTCCTTGTGGACCGCGCCGTCGAAGGTTTCGAGCGACTCGGACAGGTCCAGGTTGAACAGGGCGAGGTCCTGGGCGAACCGCATCTTGTGCGCGGCGTTGACGGCCACCGCGGTGTTGATCATGTTCGTCGGGCCGGACCGCTGGATCGAGGTGAAGACGTGCAGCGCCATGCCGTTCTCGGCGTGCATCCAGGCGCCCAGGTTGCGCGCGATGAACTTCTGCCAGGCGGGGTTCCAGTTGCCGTAGGCGCCGGCCCGCTTGGCGTTCTCGAGGCCGAGGGAGACCTGACGCACCACCGCGGAGTTGTTGCGGTAGATGGTCTGTTCCCATTCCTCGTTGGGGTCGAGGAAAGCGTGCCAGTTCGAGGACTTCGCCTTCGTCCACTCCGGCGGGTACCCGCCAGGCCCGTCGCCAAAGCCGTAGATCCAGCCCTGGGACAGGTGCCGGTCCGGGTCCGGCTGCACATCGACGGTCACGTCCTCGTACACGGTCGCCCGGAGCTTGGCCGGCTTGAAGTAGGTGAAGGTCCGGCTCCTGGAGCTGGGGAACTGCAGGGCGCCGGCTTCGGAGTCGGTGAACTCCACCTTCGGGAAGCTGCGCACCTTCGGCGCGGGGGTTGCCATGTGCTGTCTCCTCTCAGTCTTCATGGACGGAGGTCGTGAACTTGTCGTAGAACACCTGGTCGTCGGGGACGCCGTGCCGCGCGGCCAGCGCCAGCGCGGCGTCCACCATGGGCGGCGGCCCGCACAGGTAGACCTCGGCCCGGTGCAGGTCGGGCTCCCTGGCCTCGACGACGTCGGTGACCATCCCCGGCTCCGCGGTGACGCCGAGTGCTTCCGCGCCGTCGACGGACTCCGAAAGAGCCACGACGAAGCCGAAGTCGTCGAGCCGCTCGCCCAGTGCGCGGATCTCGTCCAGGTAGAAGAGGTCCGCGGGCGTGCGGGCGCCGTAGTAGAAACGGATCCGGCGGGTGTCGCCGGTGTCGCTCAGGTGTCGGAGCAGCGCGAGCACGGGTGCCATGCCCGCGCCGCCCGCCATCAGCACCAGGGGCAGCACGTGCCCGCTCTTGAGGGTGAAGTTGCCGTAGGGACCGGTCAGGTGGATCGTGTGGCCGACCTCGATTCCTTCGTCCAGCAACGACGAGAACCGGCCACCGGGGTACTTCTTGATGACGAACTCGATGTGGTCGATGGTCGACGGGATCGTCGCCATCGAGAACGACCGGTGCTCGTCGGTGCCCGGGATGGTCAGGTCGGCGTACTGACCGGGCTTGAACTCATACCCGGCCGGCTCGACCGGCTTGAGCTTGAGACCCACGATGTCGTGCGTGTGCGGCACGATTTCGGCGACCTCGGTCCTGATGTTCTGCAGCGGCGCGGAGTTGAGCAGCTCCTCCTCGTCGAAGTTGAGCAGCTCGATCGTGCAGTCGCTGAAGGCGTGCGCCCGGCAGAGCAGCACGTAGCCCTCCTCGACCTCCGCGTCGTTGCAGGCGAACGTCGAGTAGCGCTCCATCTGGAGCTCGCCGTCCAGGACATAGGACTTGCACGCCGAGCACTGACCCTCACGGCAGCCATGCATGAGGTGGATGCCCTGCCGGAACGCGGCGTCCAGGATCTTTTCGTCCTCGCCGACCTCCATCTCGAGGTCGACCGGTTCGAAGGAGATGCGATGCTTGTCGGCCATCTGCTCTCTCGATTCTCGGGGCGGACGGCGGCGGGCGACGTTCCGCACGCGCCGCCGTCCGCTGGTCCTCAGGCCGTCAGGCCGCGGTGATGTTGGGGTTGGCGCGGTACGCCGCGGCCCACTGCTCACGCTCGACGTCGCTCATCTGGTTGAGCGTCACGTTCGGGCTGGCGAACTGGATGCCCTTGAGGTCGTCGAGCGTCCACAGCTTCTTGGGGTCGTCGAGGTCCAGGTGGGGCTGCGGGATGAGGGTCCGGCCGTCGTCGCGGACGTAGCCCAGGTCCTTGACGATGTCGGCGAGGTCCCGGCCGTGGTGCAGGGTTTCCCACTCGCGCTCTCCGGTGAGCCGGCCCATGTTGGGGGTCGGCCGGCCCTCGTACTCCGGCCGGAAGGCGGTCTTGTCCGTCCAGGCGCAGGGTTCCGAGCAGTATGTCCGCCACTGGTCGTCGACCTTGTCCACCACCAGGTCTTCGCGGACGAGGCAGGGCACCATGCAGGTCCAGCAGCGGTGCGGGTATTCGTAGCCGACGTCCTCGAAGGCGATCGGCTTGTTGCGGCCCGGGCGGCTCAGCCGGTTGTAGGCCTCCCACCACTTGCCGAACTGGTTGTACCAGCCCGGGTACTTCTCCTCGAACCACTCGAAGTCCGTGTCGGTCATGCCGTCGATGCGCCAGTAGTTGACCGGCCACCCGGTCGCGAAGAACTGGGCGACCCGGTGGACGTAGAACTTGTTCGTGATCCGGTTCCACGCCTCCTCGACCAGGTCGTGCGGGATGACCAGGCCGTACTTCTCCAGCGGCAGCAGGTAGCTGCGGTAGTAGTCGTCGTAGATCCAGCGGCGCCACATCTCCGCGTAGGACTCGCGGTCCTTCCGGCGGTCCTTCGTGCCGTACTCGATGAAGGTGCCGATCGCGGCGTCGACCACGCAGTGGTTGTTCCACCAGGCGTAGCGCAGGTCCCGCTCGAGCAGCGGGCGGTTGCGCTCGTCGGCCAGCGCCATCAGGAGGATGGAGTAGCCGTTGCTGATGTGCCGGGATTCGTCCGACTGCACCGAGTGGAACACCGTCGGCAGCAGGTAGTCGCCGTTGGCGGCGGCCTCGTCGGGCATCGCGACGAACAGCGTGTTGGTGAACGCTGTTTCCGCGACCACGGTCAGGTAGATGTTGGACGCGGTGATCGCGTCACCGGTGATGAACCCCTCGCCGAACTGGCGGCCGATGGTGCCCGCGTAGTTGTTCGCGAACGCCTTCTCGGTGATGTCGAACCCCGCCGGGTCGATGTAGTTGTTCATGTACAGCTTCTTGAGGTTCATCTGGATCGTCGAGTGCCGGACCTCGTCGATCATCTGCACCGCGAGTCCGTTGTGGATCTCCGGATTCGGCACCGCGTCGATCGCCATCGGCATCGCGCGGGCGGCCGAGATCTCCGGGAACGGGATGATCGAGAGGAACAGCTTCTGCCACTCGAGCCAGCGCTGCTGCACCTGCCGGAACATGTTCCCGCGGATCGCGCCGTCCATGGCACCGAAGACCCGGTTGTCCTTCTCCTCCTCCATCGGGAAGTAGGAGCGCATGATCTGCTTCAGCGGGTCCTTTTTGGGCGCCTTCTCGAACGTATAGTCCGTCCCGAACCGGGTCGCCGGCGTGGCGAACGTCGGCTCCCACGACAGTTCGGTGATCTTGTTGTGCGCTTTGGTGAGACTCTGCCTGCTCAAAATCGGCCTCCTCGAAACCGGGGTCTCTCAGCCCGGCCGTACGTCTGACGGGAGGAGTGTGTTGCGGATCGCAGGTACGGTCTGTCTCAATGTGAGACCAAGCGTCTCGCGAATCCGCGCGACCATGACGTCACGGGTCGACCGGACCCGGCGCCCGACGTCAAAGGAGACGGTGGTGACAACGCACGAAGACCGGCCCGAGCCGCAGCCGATGCGCTCCTTGCGGGAGAAGTTCCTGTCCCGGCTCGTCCCCGAGATTCCCGGCGTGCGGGACGTGATCACCGCGTCCTGGCGGCGGGCGCTGGAACACCAGGTCGGCGTGGAGGAATCAGCGCCCGTCTTCGTCGCCGACCGCGACGAAGAGAGTCTCCTGTCGCACAGCGCCACGCCCGTGCTGACCAATCTGTCCGCCGAGCTGGCCTCTCACCCGGTGGCCATCCTGCTGACCGATGCCCACGGCCTGGTGGTGAACCGATTCAGCACGGACCGGGCCCTCAATTCGGGCTTGGACCGCGTCTCGCTCGCGCCCGGCTACAGCTACGCCGAGGAGTCGGTGGGCACCAACGGCATCGGCACCGCGCTGGAGTGCCAGAAGTCCGTGCTCGTCTCCGGGTTCGAGCACTACAACAGCAACTTGACGGAGTTCGAGTGCGCCGGCGCGCCGATCATCCACCCCATCCGCGGCCACCTGGCCGGCGTCCTCGACCTGACCTCGTGGGCCGACACCTCGGGGCCGCTGCTGCTGACGCTGGCGCGCACGACGGCCAAGCGGATCGAGGAGGCGATGCTGGCCAGCACCGGTGCCCGCGAGCTGAGCCTCTTCCGTGAATACCTCGCGTCCTGCCAGCGCGGCTCGGGCGCGGTCCTGGCCGTCAACCAGGACGTCGTCATGGTCAACAGCCACGCCGAGGAGCTGTTCGACGTCACCGACCGAGCGGCGCTGATCACCCACACGGCCGACATGGTCGGGTCGGCCAAGCCGGTGACCGTGGTGGCCGACCTCCCCTCCGGCCTCGTCGCCCGGCTCGAGTACCGGCCGGTCTACAGCGGCTCGGCGCTCGCGGGCGGGGTCTTCCGGGTGAAGAGCCAGACCGGGTCCCGGCGCACGACCCGCCGGGCCGACCTCCAGCTGCCGGGCGTGGTCGGTACCAGCTCGCTCTGGCGGCAGGCGTGCGCCGCCGCCGACGCGAGCTTCACCGGCCGGAACTGGCTGGCGCTGAGCGGCGAGCGTGGCGTCGGCAAGACGGCGATGGCGCAGGCCGTCACGCTCCGGCACGGACGCCGTCCGGTCGTGCTGGACTGCGCCGCCGCGGAGGACGACGAGACGTGGGCGCACGCCTTGACCGGCGAAGTGACGAGCGGGGACGCCCCCGCCGTGATCCTCCAGCACGCCGACGCGCTCACCGATGAGGCGTTGCAGCGCGTCACCGACTTGCTGACGACCTGGCAAGGAGCACCTCCGGCGCGTGCCCCGATCTGGGTCGCGGCCACGTTCGGCGACGGAGAGCCCGACGCGGACGTACAGGGCTGGCTGATGCCGTTCTTCGCCCGGGCCATCGACGTCCCTTCCCTGCGTCACCGGTGCGAGGACCTGCACCGCCTCGTGCCGCACCTCCTCGCCCGCCACGCGAACAACCGCCCTCTGACCACGTCGGACGCGACCCTGCGTCAGCTCATGCGGCTGCCCTGGACGGGCAACATCCGGCAACTCGACCAGGTGCTGGCCGAAGCGGCTCGGAACTGCCGGACCGGCACGATCGAGGTCGCCGACCTCCCCACGGAGTGCCGGACGTTCACCCGACGCCGGCTGACCAAGCTGGAGACGATCGAACGCGACGCCATCGTGCGCAGCCTCGCAGCCAACAAGGGCAGCAAGGAGCGGGCCGCGGCCGACCTCGGCATGTCTCGGGCCACGATCTACCGGAAGATCCGGGCGTTCGGCATCGTCCCCGACTACTCCTGAACCCTCCCGGACGGATCCCCGCCCGCGCGTCACAACGGCCGCGAACGCACCGGCGACGAGCATCGCCGCGATGGTCTTCCCTCCCGTCAGCCGGCCGCGCCGAGCGCGGCGCTGACGCCGGTGATGATCGCTCCGCCGAGCGCGATGGCCACGAAGGAACGCAGGAAACCGGTGCCGAAGAAGCGCCACCGAAGCCAGGCCAGCGCCAGCAGTTCGACGGCGATCGTGGCGAGCGCGACAGCCAGCGCGAGGTGGTACGCGGGGATCAGGAACGGGAGGGTGTGCAGCACGCCGCCGAGGAAGGTACCCACCCCGGTGATCGCTCCGCGCCGGTACGGGTTTCCCCGACCGGTCTGGTCGCCGGTGTCCGACAGGCCCTCGGAAAAGGCCATGCTGACGCCCGCGCCGATCGCCGTGGCCAATCCGGCGAAGAAGGCGTACCGCGGTTCGTGGGTGGCGAGCGCGACGGCGAAAATCGGCGCCAGCGTGGACAACGAGCCGTCGATGAGCCCGGTTAACGCCGGTTGCGCCCGCTGCAGCAGGAAAGACGGCTCGGCCCGGCCGAGTGCGGTAAGGATCGTCACGGTGCGGACTCCTCGCATTTCGAAACTGGGCGTTCAGTTTTACCGACTCAACCTTCGCACGTCACCGGCTTGTTCCCGGTCTCGGATGTGAGCATCGGAACAACCTTGAATAACGAAACTGGTAGTACAGTTTTGTTACGAGAGACAATCCGACCAACGGAGGAACCCATGCAGCGAACACAGCTCGCGACCACCCCGCTGGGCGCCACCGGCCTGGAGATCACCCGCGTCGGCTTCGGCGCGTGGGCGATCGGCGGCGGTGGCTGGGAGTTCGGCTGGGGACCGCAGGCCGACGACGAGTCGGCCGCCGCGATCCACCGTGCCCTGGAACTCGGCGTCAACTGGATCGACACAGCCGCCGCATACGGCTTCGGCCGCTCCGAAGAGGTCGTCGGCCGCGCACTGGAGGGTCTCGCGCGGCGGCCGTACGTGTTCACCAAGGCGTCGCTGCTCGACGACGGCACCGGGCGGGTGCGCCACAGCCTGAAGCGCGACTCGATCCTGCGAGAAGCCGAAGCAAGCCTGAAGCGGCTCGGCGTCGACGCGATCGACCTCTACCAAATCCACTGGCCCATCCCCGAGGGCGACATCGAGGAAGGCTGGGCCGCCATGGCCGAGCTGAAGGAACGCGGCCTCGTGCGGCACATCGGAGTGTCCAACTTCGACACCGGCCAGCTGAAGCGCATCCAGGGGATCGCGCCGGTCGAGACGCTCCAGCCGCAGTATTCGCTGATCGACCGCGAGGCCGAGGACGAGATCCTGCACTTCGCCGAACGCGAGGACATCGGCGTCATCGTCTACTCCCCCATGGGTTCCGGCCTGCTGACCGGGGCGATCACCCGGGAGCGGATCGCGGCGATGCCCGCCGACGACTGGCGCCGGAGCGACCCGCGGTTCACCGAGCCGCAGCTGTCCCGCCACCTCGGGATCGCCGCCCGGCTGCAGGAGGTCGCCGACTTCTACGACACCACCCCCGGTGCCGTCGCGGTCGCCTGGACACTGCGGAATCCGGCCGTGGACGGCGCGATCACCGGCTTCCGCCGGCCCGCCCAGGTCGACCCGATCCTCGCCGCGGCGAACCTCGAACTCACCGACTCCGACATCACCCTCATCGAAGGAAGGTCCTGACATGACCACGATCGGCTTCGTGGGCCTCGGCGCCATGGGCGCGCCGCTGGCCCGCCGCCTGCTCAGCGGCAACCAGGTGACCGGCACCAACCGCACCCGGGCCAAGGCTGCCGGCCTGATCGACGACGGGCTCATCTGGCGGGACACCCCACGCGAGGTCGCGGCGGCCGCGCAGGTGGTCTTCAGCATGGTCACCGACGACGACGCGCTGGCCGCGATCACCCGTGGACCGGACGGCATCCTGGCCGGACTGCGGCCGGGGACCACCTACGTCGAGATGAGCACGGTGGGCCCGCGGGCCAGCCGCGGGCTGGCGGCGCGGGTCCGGGCGGTGGGCGCCACCATGATCGACGCCCCGGTGTCCGGCAGCGTCCCCGCCGCCGAGACCGGCGCCCTCACGATCATGGTCGGCGGCCCCGAGAAGGCGTTCCTGACCGTCGCGCCGCTGCTGTCCCAGCTCGGCAACCGCATCACGCACGTCGGGGAAAACGGCCAGGGCCTGCTGCTCAAGCTGGCGATCAACATCAGCCTCGCCGCGCAGATGCTCGCCTTCAGCGAAGGGCTCCTCCTGGCCGAACGCGGTGGCATCGATCCGGCACTGGCCGCCCGCGTGATGACCGGCTCGGCGATCGGGTCACCGATGCTGCAGGCCCGGGCCCCCCTCGCTCTCGACCTGCCCGAGCACGCGTGGTTCGATGTCGAACTCATGCACAAGGACATCCACCTCGCCCTCGACGCCGCCCAGGCCGCGCAGATCCCGCTGCCCGCGGCCTCCGCCGCCGAGCACATGCTCAGCCTGGCCGGGGAGATGGGCTACGAGCACCGCGATATCGCCGGCCTCTACCAGGTACTCGCCGCGGCCAGCGGGGAACCCCAAGCGGCATGACGGTCGAAAAGCAGCAACGAGGACGGCCACGCAGCGAGAAGGCGCACCAGGCCGTCCTCGACGCGGCCGCGGAACTGCTGCTGACCCACGGCCTTTCCGAGGTCAGCATGGACACCGTCGCCGACCGGGCCGGGGTCAGCAAGGCCACCATCTACCGCTGGTGGCCGACCAAGCAGACCCTGGCCCTCGACGCGCTGTACACCGAATGGTCCGCGGCGCGCCCCCGCCCCCGCGACACCGGCACGCTGCGCGGCGACCTCGTCTCGCTGCTGCGCCCTTGGGCCCGGCTCGCCGGCAGCCGGCCCTACGGCCGCGTGCTCGCGGCCCTCATCACCGAAGCCCGGACCGACCCGGTGTTCGCCGCCGAATACCGGCAGCGGTTCGTCGAACCGCGCCGCGCACAAGGCCACGAGATCTTCCGGCGCGCCGCGGAGCGCGGCGAAATCCCGGCCGGCACCGACGTCGACGTCGCGCTCGACCTGCTCTACGGCCCCCTCTACCACCGCCTGCTGCACGGCCACGCACCGCTCAACGACCGCTTCGTCCGCAATGTCGTCGACATGGCCCTCGACGGCATCCGGCGAGAATCCCCAGCCTGAGCCCGTGCCGCGTCAGCGACCGGCCCGCGCCTTGCCGAGGTACATCAGCTCCCAGATGGCGGAGTCGGCGTGGCTGTCCACGAGCACCCCCGCGTGGTGGTGCTCGATCCGCAGCTCGCCGGTGAAGCGCAGGTAGGCGACGTCGAAGCCGACGATCCTGGCGGCCAGCTTCTTGGGGCCTTCGATCTCGTCGATCAGCTTGGTCGCGGTGAGGTCGCGGTGGCGGGTGAAGGCGACGACGTAGCTGTCGTCGCCGTCGGTGTAGGTGTAGCGGGTCAGGTTGGCGACCGGTTTCCCCGTGGTGGTGTCGGTGTAGGCACCGAGCCGTTCGAAGGTCACCTTGCCGCCGTCGTCGGCGATGACCTTGCCGTTCTCGGCCAGTATGAAGATGGGGATCTCGGCGTAACCGTACTTCCGTTCCGCTGTCACGTAGGAGGCGATGACGCTGTAGGGCCCGGCTTGGCCACGGGCCGAGTACCAGTTGTCGACCAGGGAAGTCATCGGCGCGTTGCCCCAGTTGTGGTCGTGGTATCCCACACCGGAGGTCTCGGCAGACGCGCCGGCCACGCGGTAGGTCGCCTCGACCTTGCCCTGCGGCACCGCGGGCAGCCAGTCGAACTCGTGCTCGTCGTCGGCGCCGTAATACAGGTGCCCCGTTGCCGGTCGCCACGCCGGGACGTCGCCGACGAGACTGATCTCGACGACGATGTCCTCCACCTCCGCGACGATCTGGTAGCTGTGCAGGTCGCCGCTGAACACGTTGGCGCCGATGCGCACGTCGCACCGCTCGCGGGACGCCGAGAACTCTTCCGGCGCGAACTTCCCGATCTTGTGGTGGCTGGTGCCGTCGGGCAGGTCGAGGTCGATGCGGATCGTCGGCGCGGGCGGCTTGGCGATGTCGGTGAAGTTCTTGGTGTAGAACACCACGACCAGCTTGGCGCCGTCGTCGAGGTGGGCGTCGAAGTACCACCACTCGTAGGTCCCCGCGTCGCCGCCGGTCCGTGTCCCGTCTTCCCACGGCGCGACCCGGCCGGGGCTGATCCCGATCCGGGCGTAGTCCTCGGCGGTCGCGCCGAGGCGTGCAGGTGTGGCGTTCATCGTGCTGCCCTCCGGTTTCTTGTAATCCGGCAGCTGTCGGATTAAGGTTGGCACCGGTCAGCCGAGTACAGGAGGTTCCGTGCCAAGAGCACCGCGCGCACCAGGGCGTCCGCCCGCCGACGCAGCACTGCCCGAGCTGGCGGAGATCCTGCAGCGCGGCCTCGAGGCGTTCGCGGAACTGGGCTACGAGGCGGTGTCGGTGCGGCAGCTCAACGAGCGCCTCGGCATGGGACACACCTTCATCCATGACCGGTACCGAACCAAGGACGCCTTCTGGCGGGCCGTCATGGACGCCGCCGTCGCCCAGGTGAACGAAGAGGTCATGGCAGCCCTCGCCCACGAGCGGCCCACCGACGACCTCGCCCGGCTGATCGCCGGCGTGCGCGCCTTCCACCAGGTCAGTGCCCGCCATCCGCACCTCGGCCGGGTCGTCGACTACGAAGCCGGCCGCGACTCACCACGCCTGGCGTACCTCCACACCCTGATGAGCCCGCTCAACGACGCGGCCCATCCGGCCTTCGAGCAGCTCGTCCGGCAGGGCGTGCTCCGCGACATCCCGTTCTACCTGTTCCACTTCGCCGTCACCAAGCCCCTGGCGATGTACAGCCAGGCACCGCTGGCGCGGCTGTTCGGCCGGCCCGACGACGCTGCCGACCACGAACTGCTCAGCACGGTGGTCCTCAATGGGCTGCTGACCCAACCCGCCGAATAGCTGGAGCCACGCCATGACCGCCATCCGACGTTCCCCTCGGACGCTGTGGATCCTCACCGCCGTCATCCTCGCCGGCCTGCTCGTCGCGGCCTTCGTCCCCGGCGCGGGCATCCGGCTGCCCGTGATCGTGATCCAAGTTGGTTTCGTGGTGCTGCACGGCGCACAGCGCTACGGCCCGCGTGCCATCGGGGTCTTCGTCGCGGCGGGCCTGATCATCAGCAACATCCTGGAGAACCTCAGTATCCAGACCGGTTTCCCGTTCGGTCACTACCACTACACCGGCAGCGGGAAGATCTTCGAGGTCCCCTGGTTCATCGGCCCGTCCTATCTGGCCACCGGCTACGTGGCCTGGATCGTGGCCACCGCGCTGCTCGGCGACGTGCGCCGCGGCTCGTCCTGGCTGACCACGATCGGCACGCCCGTCGTCGGCGCGTTCGCCATGACCGCGTGGGACCTGGCGCTCGACCCCGCCACCTCGACCATCCACCAGGCCTGGATCTGGGAGAACGGCGGCGGCTTCTTCGGCGTGCCCCTGGTCAACTTCCTGGGCTGGACCTTCACCGTCTACCTGTTCATGCAGGTCTTCGCCCTCTACCTGCGCCGCAGCGGCCCGGCCGCCCAGCCTGAGCGAACCACGATCAGCGACCTGCAGGCCGTATTGCTCTACGCCACCACGGCGATCTCGTTCGTCACCACGTACTTCACCGCCGAGCACACCACCGTCACCGACGCCACCGGCGCGACCTGGCACACCGCCGACATCTACGAGACGTCCGTGCTGCTCGCCGTCTACGGGATGTTCTTCCTCGCCCTCCTGGCACTGCTGCGCATCGCCCAGCGGCGCACCGCCACCGCGGCACCGACGCCGGAGAGCGACGCCGGCCGGCGAGCCCCCGAGGCCGTCGCGCGCGGCGGCTATTCGTAGCCGAGGACCTGGAAACCTTGGCCGACGAAGACGTGATGCGGCCAGTTGATGCTGACGTTGTGGACCTCGTACTCGCCGTCGCTCAGCCGAACGAGGCGGTCGACGATGCCGCCGGGGACGACGGCCTGCGCGGCCGCGGTCGCCAGGTCCGCCGTGGCCCCGCCGACGATCGTCCCCTCTCCCTCGGTGTAGTCGGGGATCCGGCCGACCGACTTCGCCGGCGAAGGCACACCCTGCTGGAACGGGATCACCCCCGCCGCCAGCGCCTGTCGCGACGCCCCCGCCGCCGTCCAGCTCATCCACGAGTACCACACCAAGGCCGTCAAGCGCCTCCGAAACTCACCCGGGGCCAAGAAACGCACCGAGACCGACCCCGGCCTCGTCGGCGTGCTCTCCTCGTGGCTCCAGGCGAACGTCGGCCACGGCAGCGGGCGATGACCGAGCCGCCGGCCCACGGCTGCATGCCAGCAGGTACCCGCGGACTCCGGACAGCATCAGGCGCCGACGGCCACTAGCGGCGATGCCCGTGCCGGGTGTACTGCGCGACGCTGTTTCCGAACCTCACGTGTCGAAGCGTTCGAGGACGAGGAGACGAAGGCCATGCCACCGAAGAACCCGCACCTCAGCCACCGCGACCGGGCCGTCCTGCACGCGGTGGCGGACGGCCGCTGCCGGCGGATCAGCCACACCCTGTTCGTCGACAGCGCCTACTGCGCCGACCAGTTCGTCGCTGACCACCTGGCCGAGATCGGCCTGCTCAGCGCCACGGAGCCGGTGCGGCTCACCCCGTCGGCCCAGCTGCTGCTGAAGGCAGCGTGACGGCATGATCACCACGAAAGTTCCCGCACCCGTGATCCGCGACGACTGGTGTGACCGCTGCCCGGCCACCGCGCAACTGCAAGCCCTGATGCCCGCGGGGAAGCTGCTGTTCTGCCGCCACCACGCCCGCGTGCACGCCGACGGCCTGATCGCCGCCGGTGCGCGGCTGGCCCTCATCGGACCGCAGGACTGAAGGAGAGCCGGATGACGACCCAGCAGCCGACAGCTACTGTCCACAATGTCCGCAAACCCACCCCGCCCGAGCTGATGGAAGACACCGGCACCGGCCTGGACTACGGGACCCGGCCGGATCGGATGCCGGGCTTTCTCACCCCGGCCGACCGGTTCTTCATCCGCAGCCACGCCCCCACACCGCACCTGGACGCGACGGACTGGACCCTGCGCATCGACGGAAACGGGGTGCGCGAACCGCGCGTCTACACCTACGACGAACTGTGGCGCCGCTTTCCACTGCAGTCCGTGGTTCGCACGATCGAGTGCGCGGGCAACCGCCGCGTGTTGATGGGCGAGGAGTTCGGCCGCCGGTTCGCGGGCACGCAATGGGGGCGTGGCGCGATCGGCACCGCCGAATGGACCGGGGTCCGGCTGCGCGACCTGCTCGCCCCGGCCGGAGTCACCCCCGGTGCGTGCGAGGTCATGCCGGAAGGACTCGACGCGATCCGGGCCCGCAGGCCGCTGCCGGTGACCAAGGCCCTGGCCGACGACACACTGGTGGCGTTGGCGATGAACGGCGAGGTGCTCCCGCCCGACCACGGGTTCCCGGCCCGGCTGGTGGTGTCCGGCTGGCTCGGCGCGGCCAGCATCAAGTGGCTGGGCCGGATCCAGGTCTCCGAGGAGCCCCTGTACGTGCCGTGGAACACCGACGACTACGTGCTGATCAGCCCGGACCGCCCGGTGGCCGGACCCGCACTCGGTCCGGCGATCACCACGCTCCCGGTGGCCAGCCTGGTGGAACTGCCCTGGCCGGCCCGGCTACGGGCGGAACCGCAGGTGATCCGGGGACGCGCGTTCGCCGGGGAGAGCCGGGTCGTGTCGGTCCGGTACCGCATCGACGACGGCCCCTGGCACCACGCGCCGATCACGTCCTCCGCCACGCCTGGGGCGTGGGTGCGCTGGCAGTTCACCTGGAATCCGGCACCCGGCGACCACGTCCTGCGGGTGCGGGCCACCGACGACCACGGACGCACCCAACCGGACGTCACGTCGTGGAACGAGCTCGGCTACCTCCACCATGCGGTGCTGGCCCACCCCGTGCACGTCGAACCGCGCACGATGTAGCCCGACGAACCCGGCCCGCACTTGCCGCGCCGAGAAGAGCTACTCCTTCAGTGGTGGAGACCGGCCTGGGCGAGCCCGGAACCGCCGTCGAGGCGCAACGCCTGCCCGGTGAGGTAGCCCGCCGCGGGTGACAGCAGGTAGAGCACCGAACCGACGAGTTCGCCGAGTGCCGCGACTCGCCGCATGGGGACACTCGCGAGCGGCCGGTCGCGCACCGCAGACGGCAGCGCGAGCACCTTCGGTGTCGCGACGAGCCCGGGGACCACGGCGTTGACCCGGATCCCCGCACCGGCCCACTCCGCGGCGAGCGACCTGGTCAGCCCGAGAACGCCGGCCTTGGCAGCGGCATAGCCCACCTGGCCGGGCAGGCCGTCCTGCGCCGCGACCGAGGAGAAGAAGACGATCGAGGGCCGGTCCCCCGCCCGCAACGCGGGGAAGGCGGCCTGGGCAACGGTGAACTGGGCGACCAGGTTCGCCTCGATGTCGCCGCGGAACTCCTTCAGCGGGAACGTCTCCGCGCGATGGATGGTGTCCACCACGCCGGCCGCGCCGACCACGGCGTCCAAGCCGCCCAGCCGCGCCACCGCGTCGGCCACGGCGCGGCGCGCGCGGTCATCGTCGGTGAGGTCGGCCGTGACGGTCGCGTCCGTGCCGGGCAGGTCGAGGCCCATGACCTCGGCGCCCACCTCGGCCAGCGCGCCTGCCAAGACGCGCCCCAGTCCACCCGCTGCTCCGGTCACCAGGACCCGGGTCCCCGCCGGGGGCACCGTGGACCAGTCCGGCATGGCGCGTCTCCTTCACCGAGGTCGTTGCACCGAAGTCGCTGTCGTCCGAGCATCACCCCGGACCGTCCCCGTGTCATCGCTGCCAGCGCCTACCCGCGGCCCCCGCCACCGGTCATCCCGCCGTACCTGCCAGCACCCACCGGCCCGGCGGCCGACCGTCCCGCGAAGGATCCCCGCTAGCCGGAATGCGCACCGGGAATCCCCCTGACATGCTGAAGTCGTGCTCCGCTGCTTGATTGTCGACGACAGTCCCCAGTTCCAGCAGGCCGCTCGCGGCCTGCTGGAACGCCAGGGCGTCGCGGTCGTCGGTGTCGCTTCCACCGCGGCCGAGGCGCTGCGCAGCGTGACGGAGCTGCGGCCGGACGTCACGCTGGTGGACATCGATCTCGGCGGCCAGAGCGGCTTCGACGTGGTCCGGCTGCTCAACCGGGACGCCGGCATTGCGGCCGCCCGCCTGATCCTGATCTCGACCCACGCGGAGGACGACTATGCCGAGCTCATCGCGGCGAGCCCGGCGGCGGGCTTCCTGCCGAAGACCGCGCTGTCCGCGGCCGCCATCCGAGGCATGCTCGGCCGCGACGAAATCGGTCAGGACGGGGATGGCCAGGTCAACGGGCGTCGAGGAACGTGACCACCGCGAGCACCCGGCGATGATCCTCTTCGGCTTCCGGGAGCTTCAGCTTGGCGAGGATGTGCCGCACGTGCTTTTCCACCGTCCCCTCGGTGACCCACAGCCTGCGGGCGATGCCGGAGTTGGACCGGCCCTCGGCCATCAGCGCCAGCACTTCCCGCTCCCGTTCGCTGAGCACGGCGAGCGGGTCGTCGCGCTTGCGTGCGTTCACCAGCTCCCGCACCAGCGCCGGGTCCACGACCGAGCCGCCCCTGGCGATCCGTTCCACCGTCTCGATGAAGTCCTCGACGTCGGTGATCCGACTCTTGAGCAGGTAACCGATCCGCTGGCCACTGGCGAGCAGCTCCATCGCGTGCTCGACCTCGACGTGCGCCGACAGCACCAGGATGGCGACGTCGGGGAACTCGGCGCGGATCTCCCTGGCCGCGTCCAGTCCCTCCGTGGTGTGCGTCGGCGGCATCCGGATATCGACAACCACCAGGTCGGGCGCCTTCTCGCGGATCGACGCCAGCAGCGCCGCAGCGTCGCCGGCCTGCCCGGCAACCTCGAAGCCGGACCGCTCGAGCAGGCTCGCCAGGCCCTCACGCAGCAGCACGTCGTCGTCGGCCAGCATCACCCGCATCGCAGCTCCATTGTCGGGACCAGCACTTTCGGCCAGCCTCCCACATGGTCTAGCGTCCCACGTCGTGGCACTCCGTGGCCGCTTCGACGGACCGGAGCCTGAGTTGAGCGCCGGGTTGACGCGTCGCATGCTCGTGGCGAGCGGGCTGCTGGCGTTGATCGTCGGTGCCGCGTTCACGGTGCTGCTCGTGACCAACGCGGACCTGCGCCGGTCGGAGCAGATGGCGTTCCACTCCGAAGAGGTGCTCGTGGCCGCCAACCGGCTCGAGCGGCTGGTCGTGGACATCGAGGCAGGCGAACGCGGCTTCCTCGTCACCGGCCAGGACCGCAGCCTCGTGCTCTGGCAGTCCGGCCGGGCCGCCGTTCCCGGGCAGGCGGCGACCCTGGCGCAGATGGTGGCCGACAACCCTCAGCAGCTCGCGGTGGCGAGCCGGATCGAGCGGGACGCCGCCTCCTACATCCAGGACTACTCGATCCCGCTCATCCAAACCGCGCGGGGGAACCTCGCCGCCGCCAGATCCCCCGCGGCCGTCGACGAAGGCGTGCGGCGCATCGACGCGATCCGGCGGGAGTTCGACCGGTTCACGTCCACCGAGCAGGACCAGGCCGCGGCCCGGCAGGGCAACTCCGACGAGGTGGCGCTCCGGGCGTCCGTCGCGACGGCCATCGGCCTCGGCGGTTCGGTCCTGCTGATCGTCCTGTTCGCGGTGTACCTCTCGCGCGCGATCGTCGGGCCGGTGCGCCGGGCGGCAGGCATGGCCGGCCGGCTCGCCGGTGGGGACCTCAGCGCGCGCCTGCCCGAGCGTGGCGTCGGCGAGATCGGTGTGCTCGAACGCAGCTTCAACACGATGGCGGGCTCCTTGCAGGTGAGCCGTGCGGAGCTGGCCGCGTCACGGGCCCGGATCGTGGCCGCGGGCGACCAGGCCCGGCGGCGCATCGAACGGGATCTGCACGACGGCATCCAGCAGCGGCTCGTGTCCATGACGCTGGAGCTGCGCACCGTGGAGGCGACCGCGCCCCCTGAGCTGCGCGCACAGCTGGTGGAGATCGCGGGCGAGCTGATCAACGCGACCGACGACCTGCGCGAGCTCTCCCGCGGCATCCACCCGGCGATCCTGTCCGAAGGCGGCTTGCCACCCGCACTCCGGGCGCTCGCCCGCCGCTCGGTGGTCCCGGTGGAACTCGAGGTGGACATCCCGGCCCGCGCGCCGGAACAGGTCGAGGTCGCCGCGTACTACGTCGTCTCCGAGGCGCTCACCAACACCGCCAAACACGCCGAGGCCACCATCGCCTGGATCGACGTGCACGCCCGCAACGGCGTCCTGCGCCTCTCGGTCCGCGACGACGGCGTCGGCGGCGCGGCCGCGAGTCACGGCTCCGGCTTGGTCGGCCTCACCGACCGCGTCCAGGCCCTGGACGGCACGGTCGAGATCACCAGCCCACCCGGCGAGGGCACCACGGTGCTGGTGCACCTGCCCACCGACCGGAACTGACGAGATCCGCCTGGTCCTCACCGGGCGGCGGCCTCACTGGTCACCGCGTTCGGCACGGTGATGCCGCCGTAGTCGGTAGCCCCCACGGTGACCACGGCGACCAGGCACGTCGCAGTCGCGATCCCGGCCAGCCACCCGCGTGCCCGGCGCGTCCGGTACACCCTCGGCGCCGCGGAAACGATGGTGGCCGAACGGCTTGTCGCGCACACGGCCACGACCAGCGGCAGCGTGCCGACGAGGATGAACACGTCCGCGACGTTGAAGCAGATGTTCCCGAGGGGAATGAAGTCGACCGCGCCACGCACGCTGCCCGGCGCCGTCCAGTAGTGCAGGCCGAGGCGATCCATGAGGTTGCTGGCCCATCCCCCGATCGTGAAGGCGCCCACGACGAGCACGACGACCGGGCGGCGGCGGTGCACCAGGAACACGATGGCCGCCGTCAGCAACCCGAAGTCCAGCAGATCGAGCACCGCGCCGCTCACCGGGTTCGCGTACCACTGGCTGATCGTGGCGTTCACGAAGATGTCGCCACCGAAGTTGATGCGTGCGGTGCCGGTGTGGCGCCAGGCCCACCACTTGACCGCCTGATCCACCGCGATGACCGCGACCAGCAGGCCGATGGCCCGCGCGCGGAGGCCATCGGCCTTCCGCGCGACGTCCCTCCGTGCAATGTGGACAGTGGCAACGGCAGCAGTGCGGTCCATTTCTCGTCTCCCTGACCATGGCGGGCGGCGCGGTTTCTTCCCCTGCTCCAAGAATCGGGGCGGTGAACCGTGCGGTCTGCCCGGCCAGCGCCCGTTTGCCCTGCCGGGTGGCAGGAATGCCGAGATGTGCACCAGCGGCGACGACACCGGCGCCACGCGTGGTGAGACTGGAAGCAGACGTGGTCCCGCTCGGTGGGACCCGCATGGGCAAAGGAGAACTCCGTGGCAAAGCTCGCTTTCCTCGGCCTCGGCCTGATGGGCACGCCGATGGCGACCCGGCTGCTCGAAGCCGGCCACCACGTCACCGTGTGGAACCGGACAGCCGGCAAGACCGCACCCCTCGTCGAACGGGGCGCCGTAGCGGCGGAGACACCCGGCGCAGCGGTGGCCGGCGCCGACACCGTGATCACGATGCTGGCCAACCCCGAGGCGCTGGACCAGGTCCTGTCGGACGCGCTCGACGCGGTGCGGCCAGGGCAGGTGCTCATCGACATGTCCACCGTCGGCCCGCTCGAGATCCGGTCGATCAACCGCCGGCTGCCCGACCACGTCACCCTCGTCGACGCGCCGGTGCGCGGCAGCGTCCCGGAGGCGACCGCGGGACGACTCATCATCTACGTCGGCGCGACCGCGGCGGACTTCGAGTCGGTGCGGCCGCTGCTCGCCGTCCTCGGCACGCCGCACCACGTCGGCGGACCGGGCGCGGGCGCGGCCACCAAGGTGGTCGTCAACCTGACCCTCGGCGTCGGGATCACCGCACTCGGCGAGGCGCTCGCGGTCGGCCGCACACTCGGGCTCGACCGCACGACCCTGCTGGACGTCCTCGCCGAGTCGCCTCTCGGACCGACCGTCCACGCCAAGCGCGCCAACATCGAGGCCGAGGCCTACCCGCCGAACTTCAAGCTGAGTCTCGCGCTCAAGGACCTGCGCCTGGTCACCCGGCTCGCGGGCGAGGAGCTGCCGATCGCGGCGGCCACCGTCGGCTGGCTCCAGCAGGCGGCCGAGGACCGGGCCGGCGATCCCGACTTCTCGGCGGTCGTCGAGACGATCCTCGCGTCCCGCTTCCACTGACGAACCCGACCCGAGGAGGGGCCATGGCGATCACCCTGCCGATCAGGTCACCCAGACTGGTGGGCGCCCTGCTGACGCTGACCGCGGTGACCGGCCTGATCGACGCGGTCAGCTATCTGCGGATGGGCCACGTGTTCGTCGCCAACATGACCGGGAACGTCGTTTTCCTCGGCTTCGCGCTGCAGACGAACGCGGGGCTCTCGATCCCCGCGTCGGCAATGGGCATCGGCGCGTTCCTCGTCGGTGCGGTCGTGGGCGGGCGGCTCGGCCGCCACCTGGACGGCCGGCCGCGGCACTGGCTTCGGATCGTGTTCGCCGTCCAGGCCGGGGTCCTCGCGGCGGTCACGGTGCTCGGCGTAGCCGGCGTGCTCGGGTACACGGGCCACCGAGCGCTCGTCACCACCGCCGTCCTCGCCGCGACCTTCGGGCTGCAGAACGCGACTGTCCGCCGTCTCGGCGCGGCGGACCTGACCACCACCGTGCTCACGCTCGGCCTCACCGGCCTGGCCGCGGACAGCCGGCTCGCGGGCGGGCCCGGCGCCCGGGCCCCCCGGCGGCTCGGCTCGGTGCTGGCGATGCTGGCCGGTGCCGCCACGGGCGCGGTGCTGCTGCAGGTCACCGGCCCGACGACGGTGATCGCGCTCGCGACCGTTCTCGTCGTCGTGGTCGGGGTGCTGCTGACGAGCCCGGACCGATCCGTCAGGTCCGCGTCCGGCCGAGGTACATCAGCTCCCAGACAGCCGTGTCGACGTGGCTCGCCACGACGTGGTCCGCGCGGAGGTGCTCGACCCGCAGCTCCCCGGTGAAGCGCAGGTAGGCACCGTCGAAGCGGGTGAGCTTGGCGGCCACCTTCTTCACCCCCGGGATCTGGTCGATCATCCGGTCCGCGGTGAGGTCCCGGTGGCGGGTGAACGTGACGACGTAACGGTCGTCGCCGTCGGCGTAGGTGTACCGGGTGACGTTCGCGACCGGCTTCCCGGTCGTGGTGTCGGTGTAGGTGCCGAGTTCTTCGAAGGTAACCTTGCCCGCGTCGTCGGCGACGATCCGGCCGTTCTCGGCCAGCAGGAAGATCGGCAGCTCAGCGTAGCCGTACTTCCGCTCAGCCGTGATGTAGGACGCGACGACGGTGTACGGACCGGCCTGTCCCCGGGCCCAGTACCAGTGGTGGATCAACGAGTTCATCGGGGCGTTGCCCCAGTTGTGGTCGTGGTACCCCACGCCGGACGAGCCGGACGGTACACCCGCCACGCGGTAGGTCACGTCCACTTTCCCCTGGGGCACCGCGGGAAGCCAGTCGAACTCGTGCTCGTCGCCGGCGCCGAAGTACAGGTGCCCGGTGCCCGGGCGCCACGCCGGGACCTCACCGGTGAGGTTGACCTGGACGGACACGTCCTCGATCGTCGCGATGATCTTGTAGGTGTGCAGGTCGCCGCTGAACGAGTTGGCACCGACGCGGACGGCGCACCGATCGGTCGACGCGGTGAAGTCCTCCGAGGCGAACTCGGCGACCTTGTGGTGGGTGGTTCCGTCGGGCAGGTCGAGGTCGATGCGGATCATCGGCGCGAGCGGCTTGCCGATGTCGGTGAAGTGCTTGGTGAAGAACACCACCACCAGCTTGGCGCCGTCGTCGAGGTGCGCGTCGAAGTACCACCACTCGTACGTGCCCGGACCGCCGTCGGTCCGGGCCCCGTCCTCCCAGACGGCCACCGCGTCCGGGCTGATGCCGATCCGTTCGTAGTCCTGCGCCGACGCGCCGAGCCGCGAAAGTGAAGCGTTCACCGTTTCGCCCTTCTCCCGGGGCCACCCGGACGCTAATCCGGCACCTGTCGGATTAAGCGTAGCACTGTCTGCCCACCGGTTACGAGATGCTGCTCGTGGCGCCGCTGAAAGCGTGAAGGCCACCTTGAGGAACTCTGAGTTCCTCAAGGTGGCTCGGAGTAACGCACCACGCCTGGCCAGCCTGGCCGAGCGGGAAGAGATCGCCTGCCTGAACGCCGCAGGTCACAGCCCGGGCGTGATCGGACGAGCGATCGGGCGGCCAGCCTCGACAGTGTCGCGGGAGCAACGAAACACCAACGGCCTGCTCCGCCAGTACCCGCGTGAATCCGCCTCGCCTTCACGAACTCGAACGGGCCTACTCCGGCCAGTCGGAGTTCTCGATGACGTCCACGAAGTTGCCCCGGCGGAAGCCCGGTACGAACCGCTCCAGGACGTCCGCCTTGACGTTGCCGAACGTGGTCGCCGGTTTGGGCGCGATGCCTTCGGTGAACGTCTCGAGGATGCGGCGTTTGAAGTCCGGCCGCGGGTGCAAAGCGGTGATCTCGGCGCGGTCGGCCGCACTGATGTCGTGGTAGCCGATGCCGAGCACGTCGTACTCGACCCCGGCGGTGACCAGTGCGACCTCGGGCTCCATGAACTCCGGGATGCCCGGGGTGGTGTGGAGGGCGATGGCCGTCCACACGCGACGGATGCTGTCCTCCGGCGCGCCCCGGCCCTGCATGTACCGGCGGGCTTCGTCGGCACTGTCCACTTCGAACCGCCTGCCGCTGCTGCCGAACTGTGCGTTGAGCCCCAGGTCGTGGAACATGGCCCCGAGGTAGAGCAGTTCCGGGTCGAAGCTGAGCCCCCGGTTCCGGCCTTGCAGGCTGCCGAACCAGAAGACTCGGCGGGAGTGGTGGTACACGAGCTCGGTGGTGCAGTCACGCACCAGTTCGGTGGCTTCGCGAGCGAGTTTGGTGTCGGGGACCGTCACGCCGGCGGCGGTCTGTCGAGTGGTGGCCATGGCTTCCTCCCGGTTTGGTCGGGGGGCCGGCCCCCCCCGGCGCCCCAACCCCCCGCCAACACCACGCAAGAAAATAAAAAAAAAAAACAACCCCAA
>NZ_JBHVXZ010000054.1:22450-63384 GCF_042881395.1 Amycolatopsis sp. NPDC058278
GTTTGGGGGGGGGGGGCGTTTGTGTTGTTTGTGGGGGGCTCGGGTGCGGGGGGGGGGGGTTTGTGTGGGGGGGCCTGGGCCACCTGGCTTTTGGGCCCGGGCCCCGGCGCCCGCCGCCCCCTCCACCGGCTGCTCAGGACTGTCCGGCTCGGACGCCCTTCTCGATCCGCTGGCCGAGTTCGTCGTCGACGTTGCGCCAGTACTCGAACGCGCGCTGCAGCACCGGCTCGGTGACGCCGTCCAGCAGGTGGCCGACGACGTTGGAGACCAGCCGGTCACGTTCCGCGTCGTCCATCACGACGCGGACCAGCGTGCCGGCCTGGCCCCAGTCGTCGTCCTCGGCGTGCAGGGTCTGCGCCGCGTGGACCATGTCGCCGTCGGAATACCACCCCGCGGGCTCGCCGTAGCGGGCGACGTCGGCTTGCGGGCCGCCCTTGGAGTTCGGCGCGTACACCGGGTCGGACACCTTGCGGTACCGCATCGCGCCGTCCTTGCTGTAGCTGTTCACCGGCGCGATGGGCTGGTTCACCGGCAGCTGGTTGTAGTTCGCGCCGATCCGCGCCCGGTGGGCGTCGGGGTAGGAGAACATCCTGCCCAGCAACATCTTGTCCGGGCTGGGGCCGATCCCCGGCACGAGGTTGCTCGGCTCGACGGCCAGCTGCTCGATCTCGGAGTGGTAGTCCGTCGGGTTGCGGTCCAGCGTCAGCCGGCCGACCTCGAGGAGCGGATAGTCTGCGTGCGGCCACACCTTCGTCATGTCGAACGGGTTGAACCGGTAGGTGGCGGCATCTTCGTAGGGCATGATCTGCATCTTCAGCGTCCACGACGGGAACTCGCCGCGGCCGATCGCCTCGTACAGGTCGCGGGTGTGGTAGTCCCCGTCGGAGGAGGCCAGCGCGTCGGCCTCGCCCTGGGTGAGGCACTCCACGCCCTGGTCGCTGATGAAGTGGTACTTCACCCAGTACTTCTCGCCCTGCGCGTTGACCCACATGTAGGTGTGGGAGCTGTACCCGTTCATGTGCCGCCAGGAGCGCGGGATGCCGCGGTCGCCCATCAGCCACGTCACCTGGTGCGCCGACTCCGGCGACAGCGTCCAGAAGTCCCACTGCATGTCGTGGTCGCGCAGGTTGTTGTCGGCGCGGCGTTTCTGCGACCGGATGAAGTGCTGGAACTTCATCGGATCCCGCAGGAAAAAGACCGGGGTGTCGTTGCCGACCATGTCGTAGTTGCCCTCGGTCGTGTAGAACTTGATCGCGAAACCGCGGGGGTCGCGCCACGTGTCGGGGCTGCCCCGCTCCCCCGCCACGGTCGAGAACCTGATCACCAGCTCCGTCTTGGCGCCGGGCTGGAAGACGGCCGCTTTCGTGAACGGGCTGACGTCGTGCGTCACCTCGAACCGGCCGAACGCGCCGCCGCCCTTCGCGTGCGGCTGCCGCTCCGGCACCCGCTCGCGGTTGAACTGGGCCATCTGCTCGATGACGTAGTGGTCGTGCAACAGGATCGGGCCGTCCGGACCGACCGTGAGCGAATGGTCGTCGCTCTCGACCGGGATGCCGGCATCCGTCGTCGTCGGCTTGGGCTGGGTGTCGGTCATGCTGGTGCCTCCTGGGCCGGGGTTACTTGTCGTCGGGGTTGAGCACGCGGAACACGAGGCCCGCGGCGGCGCCCGCGACGAGCTGTGCCACCACGTAGAACCAGAACGTCGTCCACGCGAAGAGGCCGACGGCGGTGGTGCCGAGCGCGACGGCGGGGTTGAACACGCCGCCCGAGATCCCCCCGACCGCGAACGCGCCCGCCGCCACGGTGAACCCGATCGCCAGGCCGAAGAACGCGTTGCCCGGCTGGTCCTTGCTCGTGGCGACATTGAGCACCACGTAGCACAGGGCGAAGGTGAACAGCAGTTCCGAGAGGGTGGCCGCGGTGAGCGCGTGCCCGGCCAGGTGCGGTACCGGCGCTGTCAGCGGGTCGACGATCGCGCGGGCGGCGAACCCGGCGACCAGGCCCGCGACAAGCTGCGCGACCCAGTACCCGGCGGCCTGTCCCCACCCGATCCGCCCGCGCACCAGCGCCGCCATCGTGACGGCCGGGTTGTAGTGCCCGCCGGAGATGTGCCCGCCCGCGTAGATCATGACCATCAGCACCGCACCCGCTGCGAGGGGCGTGAACGCGCTGTGGCTGAGCACACTGGCGGCGACCGTGAACACGAGGAAGAACGCGCCGATCGCCTCGACGGCGTATTTCCGGCCAGCGACGGCCCACGGTAACGAGGACATCGCCGGCAGGCCGGATTGGCGCGTGATAACGTCCGCCATCTGCTTTCTCCTTGCTGCGGGAATAGTGGTGACGCTGCCCAAGAATCGCGCGCAAGCGATGGCATCGTCATCGTCGCCAGCGGCCATCTCTCGCCCCCGGCTGGCCGGGACGGCCGAGTACCTGCTAGCTGCACCGGGCCCCGGGCTACCGGCCAGCAGGAACCGGCCGATTCCAGCCAACCCCCGCGAACGACGGCCGCTGGCGGCGATGTCCGTTCCGCACCCGCGCGCAACGCTGATCCCGGTTCACCGGCGAGTTCCGGCCCTGCGAAAGCGAGACAGCGATGAGCACGCGGCACCCCACCCTTGACGAACCGCACACGACGGTCGGGGCACACCGAGCCGGTGTGCCCCAACCGTCGGAGCGCACCGGGCGCCTCGTGGCGGGCCGCTACCGCCTTCAGGCGTTGCTGGGCCGCGGCGGCATGGGCCGGGTGTGGCTCGCCGACGACGAGGTGCTGCGCCGGTCCGTCGCGCTCAAGCAGATCATCCTGAGCGGCCTGCACACCGCGACGATGCGTGCGGAGGCATGGGACTGCGCCTTCCGTGAGGCACGCGCGGCCGCGCAGGTCGGCCACACCGGCGCCGTCGGCATCCACGACGTCGTCGAGGACGGCTCGTGCCCGTGGATTGTCATGGAACCGTTGTCCGGCCGGACACTGCGCGAAGCGCTCCTCGCCGAGGGACCGTTGCCGGTCGACGAGGTGACAAGGATCGGCCTGGCTCTGCTCGACGTGCTGCAGGCGACGCACGACGCGGGCGTCGTGCACCTCGACGTCAAGCCGGGCAACGTCCACCTCTGCGACGACGCACGCGTGGTCCTCACCGACTTCGGCATCGCGTGCGCCATCGACGACGTCCCCTCGGCCGGCACGCTCGCCGGGAGCCCGGCCTACGTCGCCCCGGAACGAGTCGACAGCGGGGAGTTCGGGCCGGCCGCCGACCTCTACTCACTCGGCGCGACGTTGTTCGCGGCGGTCGAGGGCCGGCCGCCCTTCGACCGGGGCTCCGCGCACGCCACGTTCACCGCCGTCGTCACCGATACGCCCGCTCCGTTCGAGCACGCGGGCAAGCTGCGCCCGGTCATCGAAGGACTCCTCGCCAAGGACCCCGGCAGGCGGCTCAGCGCCGACCAGGCCCGTGCCGCGCTGCGCGCCGCATAGGCGCCCTGCACCGGCCGGTGACCTGGTTCCCAGTCTTTGCAGGCGGTCTCGTCTTCAGGCGGGCACCGCGCCGGTCGAGTGAACGACCTCGCCCGCCACCACCGTGAGTTCGGAGCGGATCAGCGGGATCCGGTCCTCGGGAACGGCGAAGTAGTCCTCGCTGAGGACCGCGAAGTCCGCGTACGCGCCGGGCACCAGCCGTCCCCGGGCGGTCTCCTCGAAGCTGAGCCACGCGCTGCCCGCGGTGTAGCAGTCCAGCGCTTGCTCCCGCGACATCCGGTGCTCGGCCGCACGCCGGGCGGTTCCGTCCGCGGACCTGCCGGTGACGAGCCACCACAGCGCAAGCCACGGGTTGTGCGAACAAGCGCGGGTGGCGTCGGTGCCGGCCGCGAGCGGGACGTCGGCGGCGAGCAGGTCGGCGAGGGGCGGGACCGCGGCCATGGACCCGGCGCCCCACGCCCGTTCGGACAAGGCGGCTTTGAACACGTGGTGGTCGTCGAGCACCAGGCCGGCCCCGAGGGCCTTCAGCCGTTTCAGGTTCCGTGGGCTGATGCGGTCGCCGTGCGAGAGGGTGAACCGCAGGCCGCGCACCGGGATCCGCTCGTCGACGGCCTCCCAGCAGGTGAGGATCCGGTCGATGGATTCGTCGAGCACGGCGTGGATGTTCACCGGCCAGCCACGTTCGGCGGCGTGGGAGCAGATCCGGTGCAGCTCGTCGATCGCCGCGTCGGAGATCGCGAACTCTTCGAGACCTTCGAAGTCGTGACAGCCGAAGTGCACCACTTCCCCAATGCCGAGGAAGGCCAGCATCGGGTCGCCGAACCGGGACGGGGTGTGGCGCATCCAGTCCACGAGCTGGGCGTACTCCTGGCCCGGGTCGGCGGCGGACAGGAAGAGCCGCATCCGCATCGAGAGCCCGCCCTCGCGCCACAACGCGAACAGCGGCTCGTACCGCTGCGGTGGCATCCCGAACCCACCGGCGTCGACGAGCCCGGTCAGGCCGAGCGAGTGCAGGTCGGCGAACATCACGGCGGTGGACCGGCGTTCCTCCTCGGGCGTGGCCGGCGGCACCGCGGACAGGACGTGGTTGAACGCACCCATGCCGAAGACCCGGCCGGTCGGCTCGCCGGTCACCGGATCGCGTTCGAAGCGGCCACCGGGCGGATCGGCGCTCGCGGCGTCGATCCCGGCCGCGCGCAGCGCCGCCGAGTTGAGCACCGCGACCTCGTACAGCGCCTGCACGTACACCGGGTGCTCGGTCGTGACGGCGTCCAGCTCGGCCCGGGTGGGCTCGCGTGATTCGGGGAACTGGCAAGGGTGCCAGCCGCCGACGACGCGGATCCACTCCCCCGGCTCGGCCCGCCGGGCCACGGCCCGGATCGCGGCGAGTCCGGCCCCCAGGTCCGGCAGATCCGTCCAGCGGAGCTCCCGCGCCCAGCTCGCACCGCCGCGCACGGCGTGCATGTGCCCGTCGATCAAGCCGGGGACCAGCCGGCGGCCGCCGAGGTCGATCTCTCCGGCACCCGCGCCGGCCAGTTCGCGGATTTCGGCGTCGGTACCGCAGGCCACGACGTGGCCGTCACACACGGCCAGCGCGGTCGGTTCGGGCCCGGCGGCCCGGTGGGCCTGCGGCCAGACGAGGCCGTTAACGAAAATCCTGGTCATCGCGGTCCCTCGGGTCCGGTCGGGGATGGCTACCGCCAGGTGCGCGTGTCGGGCGGGACATCGCCGACGGTCAGCACCGTGCCCGCCGTGACGATCTCGAAGGCGTCCGGGAGCAGCTCCGCGACGGCCTTCTTGAGCGGGAACCCGCTGCAGTGCATGGGCGCGACCAGCTTCGGGTCGTAGGCGGCGAGGGCTTTCGCCGTGTTGTCGATCCTGTGGGCGCTGATGCCCGGGTGTCCGGTGTGGAACCCGCCGAGGACGCCGTAGAGCGTGTCGGTGCCCGTGAGGCTTCGCATGTGGTCGACCGAGCTGACCACGCCGCGGTGCCCGCACGGGTCGATGACGATCAGGCCGTGGCCCTCGACGTCGATGCCGAGCACCTGGTGGTCGTTGATGTCGTCGGCTTCGACGTGGCCATTCGCGTGGACGCACAGCCGTCCGGTCGGCGCTTCCCGTTCGAACTCGGCGCTGGTCTTCATCTCGCCGGAGGTGAGCAGCCCCGGCCCGAGCGGAACCGGGTCCCGCACCTCCATGAGGTGCCCGCCGGCCGCCCGGATCCCCTCGCGGGTCAGGCCGATGTTGATCATCGGAAGCGTGGTGTGCGGCTTGACGATCATCCGCGGGTCGAACGCGTCGGGGTGTGCGAGGACCGGCGTGGGGTGGCCGATCGCTTCCAGCACACCGTTGATCCCGCCGAAGTGGTCGGGGTGGCCGTGGCTGAGCACCACCGCGTCGACCTCGCTCAGGTCGACTCCCAGTTGCCGCGCGTTGTGCAGCACCACCGGCGCCGTCAGCCCGGCGTCGAAGAGGATCTTCGTGGAACCGCTCTCGGTGAACGTCTCCACGAGGAAGCACAAGCCGTTCTCGGCGAGCAGTTCGCCGTAGCGGGAGCTGAAGTGCTGGTCCATGTTATACCGGCGCACGCGGGGGCTGGAAGGCAACAGGATGTCGATGAAGTTCTCGTCGAGGACGGTGATGCGGGCACCGGTGCAGCGCGTCATGGTCTCGCCTTTCAGGTAAGGGGTTCCGGGATGATGACGACGCGGCCGGGAACCTGGTCCGCCACGGCGGAATACGCCTTCGGGCCGTCCTCGAGGCCGAACCGGTGCGCGACCGGCAGCGGCCGGAACTCGCCGCGCTCGAAGTACGGGGTGAGCAGGGTCAGCCGCTCGGCGGACTCGGTGACGTCGAGCTTGCGGCTGTCGGCGCCGAGCAGCCGCGCCTCCCGGTGGTAGAAGTCCGGCAGGTTGATCTCCACCGTCGGGGTGCCGACCGCACTGATCACCACCAGCCTGCCGCGCTGGGCCAGTGCCGCGAGCGCCGCCGCGGTGGTGACGCCGCCGACCGCGTCGTAGACGACCTCGGCGCCCCGGCCGCCGCTGTGCTTCAGCAGCGTGTCGGCGACTTCCGCCGGATCGGTGAAGGGCACGAACTCGTCCACGATTTCGGCCGCGGGAGTGCCTTCGGCCGGGGCGATTCGGTCGACACCGAGCACCCGGGCGCCGCGCGCGCGGGCGATCTGGGCGACCGCGCCGCCGACCCCGCCGGCGACCCCGAAGACCACGACGGTCTCGCCCTGGCCCAGCTGCGCGACCTCGACGGCGCCGAGCCAGCCGATCACGAAGTTGACCCCGACTGCGGACGCCTCCTCGAAGCTCAGCCGTGCGGGCTTGCGAGCCAGGGCGCCGACCGGCACGCGGAGGTACTCGGCGTGCGAGCCGTCGAGGGTGAAGCCGACGTCGCCACCGGTGCCCCACACTTCGGCGCCGCACCACTCCGGCGGTCCGTCGACGACGATCCCGGCGAAGTCCCGGCCCGGCACCCGGGGCAGCACGGTGTCCTCCATGCGGCCGGCGACGTTCTTCAGGTCGGACGGATTGACCGAGGCGGACCGGACGGCGACCACGGCCGTGCCGTCGGTCGCGACGGGATCTGGCACCTCGGCGACCCGCAGGACATCAGGACCGCCGAACCGGTCGAAGCGAAGCGCACGCACGTGACTGTCCTTTCTGGACTCCGGACGGGGAAGCGGCGGTCACCGGCGGCCCGGATCGAGGGTGAAGGTCCATTCGACGGTCTGGAACGGCTCGTCCATTTCGGTTCCGTCCGGCGCGGTTTCGCCGGCCTCGCGCTGAACGAAAGACACGACCAGCGAACGCTTGACGCCGAACACCGCGTCCTGCTCCAGGTACGGGTCCCCGCGCCGGAACAGCATGGTGACCAGCGGTTCGTGGGCCGGCGCGTGGAACCGGAAGTGGATGTGCTCGGGCCGCATCGGTGAGCGGCCCGCCGCACGGAGGATCTCTCCGCAGGGCCCGTCGGTGGGCACCGGGTAGTACCGCGGCACGATCGAACGGAACGAGAACCGGCCGTCGCGATCGGTGCTCAGCAAGGCCCGCATCGCCGGTTCGCCGTGCAGCTTGTCCGCCTGCTGGACGTCGTAGAAACCCTCGCTGTCGCTGTGCCAGGTGTCCACGCCCGCCCCGGCGACCGGCCGGCCGCCGGCGTCCACGACCGTGCCGCTGAAGAACAACGGCATGCCGGCGACACCGCCGGAGATGTCGGAGCCGTTCTCCGCGCGCGGCCTGCCTTCGACGTAGAACGGCCCGAGGAGGGTGGAATCGGTGGCCGGGCCCGTGCCGTGGTTGATCTGGTCGACCAGCACGCTCAGCCCCAGGATATCCGACAGCAGGACGAACTCCTGGCGCGTCGGGCTGCTGATCCGGCCGACCCGCTCCAGGAAGTCCACCGCGGTGAACCATTCCTCGCTGGTCAACCGGACCTCACGGCTGAAGTCGTGCAGGTGCTGCACCAGTTTCACGAAGATCTCGCGCATCCGGTCGTCGGCGGCGCCGTCGAAGGTCTTCTGCACCTCGGCGGTGATCGTTTCCTCGGTCAGGTCGATCGACATCGCTCGACTCCCTTCGTTCGGCCGGGTTGGCCCCGCACCTCCGAGCATCACCCCGAATACCCATCTCGTCCAACGAAGAGTTTCGATAGAAATCATCTCGATGTGAGATAGTGTCGAGGTGGATCTTCGCCAGCTCGAATACTTCGTCGCCGTCGCCGAGGAGCGCAGTTTCTCGCGGGGCGCCCAACGGGCCCACGTGGTGCAGTCAGCGGTGTCGACGGCGGTGTCGAAGCTCGAGCGCGAGCTCGACATCCGACTCCTCGACCGAACCGCGTACCCGATCGCCCTGACGCCGGCCGGTGCCGCGTTCCTCGCCGAAGCCCGCGGCACCCTCGCCGCCGCCCGGCGCGCGAGGAACTCGGTCGCGCCCTTCCGCGAGCAGCTCAGCGGGAGCGTCGATCTGGGGATACTGATGTCCTCCGGGCCGCTCGACCTGCCGACGGTACTGGGCCGGTTCCACGCCCGGTACCCGCTGGTGTCGGTGCGGTTGCGGCAGAGCGTCGCGGGCACCGCCGGACACCTCCACGCCGTCGCGGACGGCGCACTGGACCTCGCCCTGGTGGCGGCCACGACGCCACCGGCGAGCGTCACCCTCCGCACGATCGCCCGTGAGCCACTGGTCCTGCTGTGCCGGCCCGACCACCGGCTCGGCACCCGCGGTCAGGCGCAAGTGTCGGATCTGGCCGACGAAACGGTCGTGCGGTTCGCCGCGGGCTGGGGCATTCGCCGCCAGGCCGACGAGTCCTTCGCCGCCGCCGGGATCAGCCCGGACACCCCGTACGAAGTGGCCGACTACGACACCGCGGCCGGACTCGTCCGCAACCGGCTCGGCGTCGCCCTGCTGCCCGCGACGCCGGCCGGTCGCTACCCGGACCTCCGCACTGTCCCCATCACCCCCGCGAGCACCTGGACGCTGGCGCTCGCGGCGCCGACCAGATTGGCGGTTTCGGCGGCTGCGACGGCGCTGGCCGACGCCCTTCTCGAGGCGTGCCGCGCCTGACCGGTTTCCCGGACGCCATTCCGGAAATCGGTTTTCCCGCCGGACCCGTCAATTCCGGCTGAGATCCGCGCACAGTGTGGACAAGAGGAATTCGACCTGGCCGGAATCGGTCCCGGCCGGGCGAACCCCGTGCGCACGGCGTTGCCGCCGTGCCGGACACCGGACTACCGTCGGACGAGTGACCGCGCCCGACGCCGGCGCCAGCGTCGATCACCCCGTCCTCGCCGAGCCCGACGACCTGGCCCGGCTGCGTCGGCTCGCCCAGGAACAGGCGGCGCTACGGCGGGTGGCCACGCTGGTGGCGGGTGGGGCCACGCCGGGCGAGGTGTTCACCGCGGTCGCCGACGAACTCGGCCGCCTGATCGGTGCCGAAGCGAGTTTCGTCGCCCGCGTCGATCACCCGTCCGGGGAGGCCGAAGGACACATGACCGTCGTAGGCTCCTACGGCGAGGTACCCGTCGGGTTCCGGATCGGCCTGCAGGCCGGGATGGCCACCACGGCCGCTGTCCGCACCGGGCTCCCGGCGCGGGTCGACGGCGAGCGGCTCGCACAGGGCCCGTTCGGTGCCATCACCGGCCGGCTGGGCCTGCGGGCCGCGGTCGCCGCTCCGATCGTGGTCGGGGGCTGCCGCTGGGGAGCGACGGTGGCCGCGACCACACGGGCGGCCTTCCCGGCCGGCACCGAGGCACGCCTGGCGGATTTCACGGAACTCGCGGCGACGGCGATCGCGAACGCCCGGGCCGAGCAGGAACTGCGCGAACTCGCGGACACCCAAGCAGCCCTGCGGCGCCTGGCCGAGCTGGTCGCGCGCGGTGCGGCACCCGAGGTGGTGTTCGCGGCCGCGACCGGGGAGGCGCTCCGCCATTTCGGCTGCAGCACCGCCCGGATGATCCGGTACGAGCTCGACGGGACGGCGACGATCGTCGCCAACGAAGGCACGTCGGGACCCCACGTGCAGGTCGGGCATCGCTGGGAGGGCTACCCGGAGACCGGGCTCACCGAGACCGTCCGGCGCACTGGGCGGGCCGCCCGGGTCGCCGACTACCACGACGTCCCGGGTGGGGACATCTACCTGCGCGAGGGACTCGTCTCCGCGGTCGCCGTGCCGATCCACGTCGACGGCAGGCTGTGGGGCATGATCGCCGCCGGTACCGGGCAGCGATCGCTGCCGCCGGACCTCGAACAGCGGATGGGCGAATTCACCGACCTCGTCGCCACGGCGATCGCGAACGCCCAGAGCCGCTCCGAACTCGTCGCTTCCCGCGTGCGACTGCTGACCGCGGCCGACGAAGCGCGCCGGCGGATCGAACGGGACCTGCACGACGGCGCGCAGCAAGGTCTCCTCGCGCTCGCGCTCCGGCTGCGCACCGTGGCGGCGAGGCCGGACTGCGCCGCCATCCGCGACGAGACCGAGGACATCGCCGCGGGTCTGCGGGAGGTGATCGACGACCTCCGGGAGATCTCCCGCGGCATCCACCCGGCGGTGCTGTCCAGCGCGGGACTGCCGCCCGCGTTGCGCGCACTAGGACGGCGTTGCCCCGTCCCGGTGGAAACGACCGTGCGGATCGACGGGCGGCTTCCGGAACCCGTCGAAGTGGGCGCCTACTACGTCGTCTCGGAAATGCTCACGAATGCGGCGAAGCATTCGCGTGCCACCGTCGTCCAGGTGGACGCCGATGCCTCCGGGCCCACGCTCCGGCTGTGCGTGCGCGACGACGGGATCGGGGGCGCCGACCCGCGGCGGGGCTCGGGGCTGGTCGGGCTGAAGGACCGGATCGAAGCGCTGGGCGGATCGTTCTCCCTGCACAGCCCGCCGGGCGAGGGCACGACGGTGCGCTGCGAGCTGCCGGCCGTTGCCCCGCACGACGGGTGACCGATCGGTGATCAGGACGCGAGCAGCCGACGTGCCACGGGCAGCCCGGCCGATTCCCGGTAGACGTCTTCGAAGGCGTCCAGGGTGCCGGCGAGGTCGTGGCGGGCCACGGCCTGCCGGCCGGCCTGGCCCATCACCGCCCGCGTGACGCCATTGCCGAGCCACCTGAGCGCCGCGGCCAGCCGTTCGACGTCGCCGGGCGGGTACAGGAACCCGTTGACGCCGCTGCGGACCAGATGCGGCAGGGCCATCGCGTCGGCCGCGACCACGGGCAGCCCCGCGGCCATCGCCTCCATCGTCGCGAGGCTCTGCAGCTCGGCCGTACCCGGCATGCAGAAGACGTCGGCCTCCCGATACGCCCGCACCAGGTCCTCGTCGCCGACGAAGCCGTGGAACCGGACGCGCCCGGTCACACCGAGGCGCTCGGCCTCGTCCGCCAGCGCCGTCCGGCACGAGCCGTCGCCGACGATCTCCGCCCGGGCCGTCGGCACCGCGGCCACCGCGCGGAGCAGTTCGCCGACGTTCTTTTCCCGATCCAGCCGCCCGACGAACAGCACGGAGATGTCCGTGCCGCCGACAGTCCGGCGTGTCACGTAGTGCGCGAGGTCGATACCGCAGGAGATCGCCCGGGCGTTGCCGAGAAAACCCTTGTCGGCCAACAGGTCCACCGCGCGAGGGGTCGGCGCGGTGACCACTTTCGCCTGGTGGTAGACACGAACCAGATCACGCCAGGCCGCGGCCGCAACCCACGACCGCACCCGGTCCGGGGCCGGCACGAAGCCGAGCAGGTTCTCCGGCATGAAGTGGTTGGTGGCGATCACCGGGACGGCCCGCTCGACCGCGGCCCAGACCACCGACCGACCCACCGCGAAGTGGGACTGCACGTGCACCACGTCCGGCCGGAGCCGGTCGAGCAGCGCTCCGGCCACCCGTGCGGCCTGCCGGGGAGTGCTGAACCGGAACGTCGGGTGAAAGGGGGTCCGCCGGGATTTCACCCGGTGGACGGTGAGGACACCGTCGGCCGTGGTTCCCGGGGTGGCGGAGTCGGCGGGGCAGAGCACGTGCACGTCGTGTCCGCGGGCCGCGAGGCCGCGGGCCAGCCGGTCGGTGAAGTGCGCGGCCCCGTTGACGTCCGGGGGGAAGGTGTCCGCGGCGAGCAGGATGCGCATGTCGGGTTCCTTTCGGGGGGACGCGGATCGGGGATCGACCGCGCCAGGACGAGCACGCCGGCGATCGCGAGCCCGGCGAAGCCGGCTTGCGCGACCGCCGAAGCGGGGGTGGTGTGTGCGGCCTCGCCGTAACGGGTCAGGCCGATCACGACCGCCGTGAACGGGTCGATCACCGTGGTGACGGCGAGGACCACGGCCGGTGGCCCGGCGGCGTAGGCCTGCTGGACCAGCCAGCCGCCGGCCGCGATCAGCAGCAGTGACTCGGCGGCGAGGCTCAAGCCGGTCACCGCGGCCAGGTCGTGGGTGGCGGCCCTGATCAGGGCCGAGCCCGTGCCGAACAGCACGGCCGCCGCCGCGGCCAGGCCGAAGCACCGCGCCCGCCCGTGGATCGACAGGGCCGCAGCGGCAACCGCGATCGCCGCCGGCGCGAAGAACCAGGTCGCACCGGGCTGCGATATCCCGCCCGAGGCGACGCCGGACCGCGCCGCCAGCACGACGAACCCGGCGACGCCCAGGCAGACGCCGACGACCGCGGGCCGGAACCGCCCGGTGACGACGACCAGGCCGAGCACGCCGACCGGCTGCACGACCACGAGCGGCGCGAGCGACAGCGCGACGACGTGCAGCGTCCCGCCGACGACCGCGAGCCCGGCGCCGGCCAGCCAGCGGCGGGTCCGCAGCACGCGGCCCAGCGAGCGGACGCTGAGCGACTCCCCCGGGTTTCCCGACCGGACCGCGCCGTGCTGCAACCGCGCCGAACCGGCGAAACAGCACGCTCCGAGCGCCGCGAGGAGGATCGCCACCAGCGTCGTCATCGGGACGGCTGCCGCACGGTGAGCGCCAGCACGACCACCAGGGCGAGCTCCGCGGCGAGCGCGAGGCGTTCCAGCAGGCCGGCCGGCAGCGACGGGGCGAACTGGGAGACCCCGAACGCGGCCGCCGTGACCACCCCGGCCGCCGCGGACCACCGGATCCGCGGCGCCGCCCGGTTCCACCGCGGGTTCCCGCGCAGCGACCGCGCCAGCAGCCAGCAGGCCGTCGGCAGGCAGGTGAAGTACACCGCGCCGCCGAACCAGTGCAGGTCCCCCGGCACCGTCGGGTCGAACGCGGACCGGTTGGCGGGGAACACCGCGACCAGCGCCAGCCCGGCGCACCACAGTCCGAAGAGGACCCGGACGGCGCGGCCGCGCGGCAGGCCCGCGTGGCCCATCGCGGCGATCACCGCCAGCCCGCCCGAGATCAGCAGGAGCACGGCCGCGACGAACAACGGTGCGCCCGCGCCGTGGAACTCGTAGTCACTCACCGGATCCCGGACTGGATCGACCTGACCGCCGAGCGCCGTGGTGAGATAGCCGACCACGACGACGGCCGCGGCCACCGACGCGATGGCCAGTCGGCTGAAGACCTCGGCCCGCGGGCTCCGGAGGATTGTGGTCACTCCTCCACGGTCCTGCGCCGACCGCCTCCTGTCGTCGACGCCAGCAGCCATCCGCCCTACCAGCTGGCCGCCATTCCCGCTTCCGGTCACCTCTCCCGGGTCGGCCGGATGACCGCGACCGTGGTGCCGCCACTGCGCGCGCACGGGCATGATGGCGGCCATGCCGCACCGCGTCCTGCTCGCCGACGACGACCGCGCGATCCGTGAGTCGCTGGTCAGAGCCCTCGACCTCGAGGGCTACCACGTCACCGAGGTGACCGACGGCGTCAGCGCGCTCGCCACCGCCCGACGGGACGAGTTCGACGTGCTGATCCTCGACGTGATGATGCCCGGTGTCGACGGCCTCGGCGTGTGCCGGGTGCTGCGCGCCGAAGGCGACCCCACGCCGATCCTCATGCTGACCGCCCGCGTCGAGACGCCCGACCGGGTGGCCGGGCTGGACGCCGGGGCCGACGACTACCTGCCCAAGCCGTTCGAACTGGACGAGCTACTGGCCCGGCTGCGAGCCCTGCTGCGCCGCACGTCACCCGAGCCGGACGCGCGCCGCACGCTGCGGCTGGACGAGCTCGCGGTCGACCCGGCCGCCCGTCGGGTGTGGTGGCGAGGCACGGAGATCACCCTGTCCAAAACCGAGTTCGACCTACTGGAACTGCTCGTGCGCAACGCCGGGATCGTGCTCGACCGCACCACGATCTACCAGCGCATCTGGGGCTACGAATTCGGCTCGGAATCCAAGAACCTCGCCGTCTACATCGGCTACCTGCGGCGCAAGCTGGAGCAGGCCGGGGCCACCGACCTGATCCACACCGTCCGCGGGGTGGGTTATTCGGTGCGGCCGGCATGAACCTCCGCAGCAAGCTCGCGATCGCGTTCGCCGGGGTCGGCGCGGCCGCGGCGATCCTGGTCGGCGTGTTCAGCTACCAAGCCGCCTCGCAGCGGATCAACGCGGAACTCGACCGGTCCCTGCTGACGACGTCGGCCGAAGTCGCGGCCGGCGCGACGCAGATACTCGCCCCGAGCCCGGTTACCCGCGGCCCCGATGACGACGACCACGACGAAGCCCAGCCCATGGTCGCCCAGGCCATCGCCCCGGACGGCACCGTCCGCCCCATCGGCGGCCGCCCGGTCCACCTCGCCGTCGACGGAGAAGACCGGGCGCTCGCCGCGACCGGCACCCTCGGCGACCACCGCTACCAGGACCTCACCGTCGCCCCGGACGACTACCGGGTGATCACCGTGGCCCTCGGACCCGGCCGCGGGGCACTCCAGCTCGGCATCGACGTCGACGAGTCCCGGCACGTGCTCGGCGAGCTGGCCACCCGCATCACCGCCGTCAGCGCGATCGTCCTGGTCGCGGCGGCACTGGCCGGCTGGCTGCTGGCCCGGCAGATCACCCGCCGGCTGGTCCGGCTGACCCGGGTGACCGAGCAGGTCAGCGACGGCCGCCTCGACGACGTCGCCGTGCCCACCGGCGGCCGCGACGAGGTCGGACGGCTCGCGACGTCGTTCGACCGGATGCTCGGCCGCCTCGCCGACGCCCGCGCCGACCAGGAACGCCTCGTCCAGGACGCCGCCCACGAGCTGCGCACCCCGCTGACCAGCCTGCGCACCAACGCCAGCGTCCTGCGCCGGTTCGCCGAGCTCACGCCCGAATCCCGGGCCCGGCTGCTCGACGACGTCGACGGCGAAGCCCGCGAGCTGACCCACCTGATCGACGAGCTCGTCGAACTGGCCACCCGTCGCTACGAAGCCGAAGAGCCGGCGCCGGTCGAGCTGCACGAGGTCGCCGAGCGCGCCGCTGAGCGCGTCCGGCGCCGGTCCGGGCGGGCCATCACCGTCACCGCCGACGCGTCGACGGTGACCGGCCAAGGGAAAGCGCTGGAACGCGCCGTTTCGAACCTGCTGGAAAACGCCGTGAAGTTCGCGCCCGACGGCCCGATCGAAGTCGACGTCCGCGACGGCCGGGTGCAGGTCCTCGACCGCGGCCCCGGCATCGGCGACGACGACGCGGCCCGGGTGTTCGACCGCTTCCACCGCGCGGACAGCGCCCGCGGCCAGCCCGGCTCCGGGCTCGGCCTGGCCATCGTGCGCGACATCGCCCTCGCCCACGGCGGGACCGTCTTCGCCGAGCCGCGCCCCGGCGGCGGAGCGGCGATCGGGTTCACCGTCGGCGCGGATCTTCTCTTACCCAACTCTCACCCTCGTCACGTCGACGGCTAACCCGGCTCCGGAAGGGTGGACCTCAGAAGCGATCACCCGAGGAGCCCGATGTCCACCACCCTCACCGTCCGCCGCGTGGCGCACCCCGCGGTCCGCGCGTGGTGGCGGGACGCCGCCGGGCTGACAGCCTGGCTGAGCGTCCTGTTCGTGGTCGCGCTCTGGGTGTCCGGCCGCGGCCTGCAGGACCTCGGCTCCGATTTCTTCACCTCGACCGGGCGGCTCACCGGGCTGCTGTCGGCGGACCTCCTGCTGCTGCAGCTGCTCCTGATGGCGCGCATCCCGTGGGTGGAGCGCAGCTACGGCCAGGACGAGCTGGCCCGGCGGCACCGGCTCGTCGGGTTCACCTCGATCACGCTGCTCGCCGCGCACCTGGTGCTCATCACCCTCGGCTACGCGGCGGCCGACCGCTCCGGCGTCCTGGCCGAGGCGTGGGCGCTGGTGACGACCTACCCGGGCATGCTCCTGGCCGCGGCCGGGACCGCCGCGCTGGGCATGGTCGCCGTGACGTCGGTGCGCGCGGCCCGGCGGCGGCTGCGCTACGAGTCCTGGCACCTGCTGCACCTCTACGCCTACCTCGGCGCCGCCCTCGCCCTGCCGCACCAGCTGTGGACCGGCGCCGACTTCACCGCCTCACCGGTCGCGACCGCGTTCTGGTGGACCGCCTACGCCGCCGCGGCCGGCGCCGTGCTCGTGTTCCGCGTCGGCCGGCCGGTGTGGCTCAACGCCCGGCACCGGCTGGTCGTCGAGCAGGTCGTGCCCGAAGGCCCCGGCGTCGTCTCGGTATACCTGCGCGGCCGCGACCTCGACCGGCTTCCGGTGGCGGCGGGCCAGTTCTTCGTCTGGCGGTTCGGCTCCGGACCGGGCCGGACGCGCGGCAAGCCGTTCTCGCTCTCGGCCGCCCCGGACGGGCAGCGGCTGAGGATCACGGCGAAGGACCTCGGCGAGGGCAGCCGCCGGCTCGCCACCCTCCGGCCCGGCACCCCCGCGTGGTTCGAAGGCCCGTACGGCCGACTGACCGCGAACGTCCGAAAAGGACGGAAGCTCGCGCTGTTCGCCTCCGGCATCGGCATCACCCCGCTGCGCGCCCTGCTGGAGGAGCTGCCCTACCGGTCCGGCGATGCCGTGCTGTTCCTCCGCACCGGCCGGCAGGCGGACCTGCTGTTCCGGCGCGAGATCGAGGACCTCGCCGCCCGCCGCGGGGTGCGCATCCACTACCTGCTGGGCCGGCGCTCGCGCGACCGCGCGTCGTGGCTGCCCGCCGGATACGCCCCCATGCCCGACGAGCAGGTGCTGCGCCACCTCGTGCCCGACATCGCCGACCACGACGTCTACGTCTGCGGCCCCGATGCGTGGACCGCCGCCGTTCTCGACAGCGCGCGCCACGCCGGCGTCCCCGGCGACCGCATCCACGCCGAACGGTTCGCCTGGTAGGAAAGGACTCTCCCGATGCGCAGGATCGCCATTGCCGTCGCAGCGACCGTGTCCGTCGTCGTGCTGCTGTTCAGCTACCGCACCAGCACCGACCAGACGCCGGTCGCCACCGGCAGGCCCCTCGGCAGCACGCAGCCGTCACATACCACAGCCCCGCCCGCGTCCGGAGCTTCTTCCGGGGGCGACGGGACGTTCACCGGCGACGCCGCCGACACCCGCTACGGACCGGTCCAGGTGCGGATCACCGTCACGGGCGGCAAGATCACCGAGGCGGACGCGATCGAATACCCGCAGGAAAGCGGCCGCGACGTCCGGATCAACTCCGCTGCCGTGCCGGAGCTGAACCAGGAGACGCTGCAGGCCCAGAGCGCACAGATCGACACGGTCAGCGGCGCCACCTACACCTCCGAGGGCTACCAGCAGTCCCTGCAGTCGGCGATCGACCAGGCCCACAGGTGACAACCAGGCCCCGCCGGTCCTGAGCACGGCGGGCCGGCCTCCGCCTGCGCGGTCCGCGCATCGGCTCCGCCCTCACCGACGGACCGCTTTCCCGGCGATCCAACCCTCCGCAAAGGACAAAATGACCACCGTCAACGGCCTTCCCGCTCACGTGCTGCTCGTGCACGCGATCGTCGTCCTCCTCCCCCTCGCCGCGCTACTGCTCGTGCTCAGCGCGGTGTGGCCCGCCGCACGGGACAAGCTCGCCGGGCCGAACGCGATCCTGTCCGTGCTCGTCGTGGTCCTGGTCCCGATCACGACAGATGCCGGCGAATGGCTCGAGCGCCGCGTCGCCTCGACCCCGCTCGTGCGGACCCACACCGAACTCGGCGACACCGCCCTGTGGGTCGCGATCCCGGTGGCCCTGCTCGCGCTCCTCGTCTGGTGGCGCCGACGGGAGAGTCTGCGAATTCGAGCGGACGAGACCGGCCGCCGAACGTTCCTGGCCCCGGCATCGACCGCGGTCACCCCGACATGAGCATCGTCCACCACGATCGAAACCCCGGAGCCGCCCGAGCCGGAGGATTCCCCAACGGGTTGCGGGTGCGCGCACACAGCGGCCGGTTCACCGGCGGGACCGGCGTCGTGGTCGACCGCGCACCCGAACTGCGTCCCGGCTCGGTCTGGGTCGAGTTCAGCCCCGGCCACGCGCGACTCGTGCCCGGCTACCGGCTCGACGTCGTCGAACCGGAAGACTGAGCGGGCCCGCCATGCTCGCCGAACCGACGCCGGAAGAGCGCAGCCGCGCCGTCCGGGTCGTGCAGCGGTACGCCAACGACAGCCACGACGAGGCCGAACGGAAGGCGATGCTCGGCTTGGACCAGGCTGAACCGGCGCCGCCGAGACGACGGCCGCACGGCGCGCTGACGACCGCCGAACTGCACGACATGCTCGCGCCGTTCGCTGCCGAGTGTGGTCGTCGACCGGACGACGCGCGGTAACTCCGGCCCGGTGCGAGGTGGACCCGTTCCGACCGCCGGCCACGCGGCCGATGGCTCCCCCCACACGCCGGAACCGGATCACCAAGCGGTCGGCGAAACCCTTGGTGTTTCCCTCAATGGATCGCGCAGCAGCTGCGAGAATCCGAGCTCACCGGCGCCGATCAGGGTGGTGTCGTCCCCGAGCGCCGATACACTCAGGCGCACTTTTTCCTTCGCCACCGGCAGCACATTGCGTGCGACGCGGCTGCGTACTCGCGGCAATACACCGGCGTACACGTCCCGCAACATTCCGCCGAAGACGACCACGGCCGGATTGAAGAGGTTGATGAGATTCGCCACGCCGATGCCCAGCCAATCCCCGACGTAATCGAGCGCGTTTCGCGCGTCGGCGTCGCCCGCGGCCGCGTCGGCGGCCACCGCTCGCACCGCGTCGCGACCGAAGACCTCCGTCGGCCGGCGCGCGGCGTCCAGCAAGGCCCGCTCCCCGGCTTCCGCCTCCAGGCACCCGCTGGAGCCGCAGCCACAAGGTCGCCCGCCGTGCGGGTTGACGACCATATGGCCCAGCTCGCAGCCGTACCCCGCGTCGCCGTCCAGCACCGTGCCGCCGACGATGATCCCGCCACCGACGCCGACATCGCCGTGCAGGTAGACAAGGTTCTGCTGCCCCATCCCGGCCCCACGAAGGTGCTCCGCGAGCGCTCCGAGATGCGCCTCGTTTCCCACCGGCACCCGCAGTCCCAGCCCCAGCCGGTGTGCCAGTTCAGCGCCGAACGCCTGGTCGACCCATCCGAGGTCGGGGCCGAAACGGACGGTCCCGTCGTCGGGACGGATCATTCCGCAGTACGAGGCCCCGAGTCCCACGCAAGTCGAGGTCGGCGGCGCCGCCTCGGTCAACTGGTGGCCGAGCTCCGCGAGCGTCGTGACCACATAATCGAGATCGACTCCGGACCGGTGCCGGGCCGCGACCTTGCGGTCCAGGATGACACCGCCGAGGCCGATCCGGGCGGCGACCAACCGGTCCACCGCGACGTCGAACGCCACTACGTGGAAACGCTGAGTCTCCGGCCGCACGATGAGCGACGGGCGGCCCTGGTGACGATTGTCCGTCTGAGGCACTTCCCGGACCAGACCTGCCGCGCTCAGTTCCGCCGTCAACGTCTTGATCGTGCTTCGGTTGAGGTTCATCTGTCTCGCGAGTTCAGCCCGTGAGATTCCGCCGTTCAGGTGCACGAGGCGAAGAAAAGCAGCGCGATTATGCCGACGCATGTCGTCCTGGTCCAACCCGACCCTCGAACCGTCCCAGGGCGTCAGCAATTCCATGTCGTGTCCGATGCGTAGAGTGTTCGGGCCAGACTCGCACCATCGCGCCCTGCATGCAATCCCGCGATGCGGGCCGCGTCTCACCGCCGGTCAGCCTGCCGGCCTTCGCCGGACTGGACGCTCCGCTGGGTCGTGCGGCATCCAGGCGACGTAGGTAACCCGACGCCGCCTTCCGACAAGTTCACCGCTACTCGATGTGCCGGACGATCCGGTGACCGACCGCACCGACGACGAACTCTGATGGTCCCGCTCGAGTCCGGTGCCTCATACTCGGCGGCGGGCATGTCCACCGCCCGAACCGCGGCAAACGATGAGCGCGTCGACATCTCCCCGTGGCTCCGAGGCGGTTGCTTAGCCGGTTCGAGTTCCTTCGAGTCGACCTCAGTCGTCGTCCACCTTGCGCGGACGCCCGCCGCCGGCACCCTGACCCGGCCGCGCAGCCGCCCACTGCTCGATCTCGGCCCTTCGTTCAGGTGACCAACCCGGCGTCCGTCCGATGACGACGTCAGGCTCGGGAAAGGGATGGGAGTCGGCGTAGCGGGAACGCCAGTTTGCCACGGCGCGGTGGCTGACGTTGAACCACGAGCCGATCTCGACCATGTCGACGTAGCGGAAGGTCGTGTCCGCCGGCGCGGCCGGTCCGGCCGCGATCTGCCGCTCGCCTTGCTCCACCCGGCGAAGTTAGCAGGAACGACCAGGCAGAGCCGTCACCCGCGCCGTCGACGGCGCGTCGAAGGCACAAGATCAGATTCGCTTCAGGAAGTCGAGGGCCTGCCTCGCCGCTTCCAGGGAGCCGACCTGCTTGAGAAACCACGCTCGTCCGCGGCTGGCCTCCTCGGGCCAATGTGGGTGAGCGAGGATGTCGCCCACGTACAGGGTCACGCCGGAGCCGAGACCCCACAGCAGGCCGTTGACCGCCGTGGCGGCGACGGCGAGTTCGTCGGTGTCCGCGCCGAACCACACCATGTCGGCCGGGTCGAGACCGCGGCTGCGGACGATCTGGGCGGCCACCCGGAAGAGCCCACCGGTGCCGACGGTGTCGTCGCAGAACGACTGTCCGGCCTTGAGGTCGTCGAGCGCGACGGCAGTCAGGGCGCAGGCGATGTCTCCCGGCGTGTACATCTGTGCGTTGACCTTCGTCGCCGTCCGCGAGCGCAGAGCGCCGAGTAGCGGGCCGAACAGGTCGCAGTCGAATCGTCGCTCCGTAGCGGTCAGATCGAGTTGCCCGGCGTTCAGCGCAGCGAGAGCCGACCGCTTGATCCGCTGTCGCGTCGGTTCGTCAAGGTCCGCAAACAACCAGCGCAGCAACGGGTACGACCACAACGTCACATCCGGACGACGCGTGACCACGACAGCCCACACCCGCCGGGCGAGGTTGACGAAGTCGGTCGGCGACGCCGAGGTCATCTCCTCCGCCAGCCAAACCGGGTCATCGACCAGCAGTCCGGCCGCCGCAATCGTCGCGACGACACCCATCGGTACTTCGGCCTGACCTGACGCACTGTTCTTGTGCCAGGCCGAGGCGACCTCGATCGCGATCTTCAGCGCATGAGCCTCCGCGTTGATCGGCCCGCTCAGGGCCGAGCCACTCGGTCGGTGCTTACCGCACGTCATAACGACGCCCCCTCACCCTTGTTGACTAAGTACTCAATGTTTGCTTACCGTAAACCATGAGCACTCAGTACACAAGGTTTGAGAGCGAGGCTTGATGACACCCGAACCGGCCGGCTGGTCTCCCCCGCAACCCCGCGAACTGCCCGCGTTACGCGAGCACTTGGCCGAGTACCTGACGACGTGGCCAGCCCACCTGTCGGTCGCCGACGCCCTTCGCCGCGGACGCGGGACACTCCGGCCGATCACCAGCCCCGAAACCGGAGCCAGCCTCCTGCTCGGCGACGAGCACCAGCGCCTGAGCGGGGCGCAGCTGTTCTACGTGACCTCCGACATCACCCGGCTCGTACGCCAGGCCGCCCCGAGCTTGCGGGACAAGTGGGACATCCAGCCCCACGACCTCCCGGCACCGACCGGGTTCATGCTCTTCGCCGAGCCAATGGCCGAGTACACCCGCGAAGACGGCAAGCGCATCGACATCGTCGCGGTCTCCTGGGGCGGGACCGAGCTAGTCACCTCCGACACCGGCGGGCTATGGGTGACGTTCTGGAGCGTCACCGACTTCGCCGCACTCAAGCGCCTCGCCCGTTCCTTGGGCGCGAGCGCAGCCGAAGCAGAAGTGACGACCCACCAGCAGCACGCCGAACTCACGTGGGACAACGAGCTCTACATGCCGTGGGGCTCGACATCGGTCACCGTCGCACCCGGCCCGGACGGCCGGGTAATCGACCCGGCGAAGATCGCGGCCGCGGAGACGACGATCGACTGGCTGCAGACCGTCCACGCAGGCTGGATCTTCTGCACGCCCAACACCCTGACCGAGACCACTGAGGAACACCTCCCCCGCACGCAGCGCGCCCGCGCCGAACGAGCCGGCCACCGTGCTTCGCCGGTCCGGGTGGTGTCGGTCAGCCGAAAGGCCTCTCCCGCGACCGTCCGCAGTGGGGAGCCCTCCGGCCGCAAGGTCGGCGTCCGCTTTCCGGTCGCGCCGTTCATCCGGCGCCAGGCCTACGGTCCCGGGCGTCAGCTGCGCAAGCTGACACCGGTCGCAGGGCACTGGCGTGGACCCGTCGACGCCCCGGTACGCATCACGAAGAAGGTCAACCTCGTCGACACGCCACCGACCCCACGATCCGACTAAGCCGGACGTGATCAACCCGCTTCGGCAATGCGCAATGGGACCCACGAACCCTCGATGCGCAGGTCCGCGCGGGCAGCGTCGACGAAGGCCGTGATGGCGCGGTCCAGCTGCCGACGTCCGGATTCGTCAACCTCGCGAACGTTCTCGTCGACCCTGCCACCAAAACCCGGGCGGCTGTCCGCGTGAATCTGCCGCACGGTCTCGACCCGAGCGTGCACGGCCGCGAGCAGTTGATCGAGCGTGGCGTTGAGCCCTTCATCGCAGAAGAACGCGAGCTGCAGAACGGCCTCTTCCAGTGCCTCCGACACCGAGGACGGATCGACAGCTTCACGGTTCCGCCAGACCGGCAGGCAGCGAAGCCGGTAGGCGGTCGCCACGACTGTGGGGAACAGCTGGCTCTTGCGCTGCAGCACGACGTAGCGGTCGGCCTCGTCCCCGCTCACGGGAGGTCGTACCCGAGGCTGTCGGCGACGTCCTCGACGAAGTCCTCGCCGTCGACGCCGGGATCGCGGTCCTGAACTTCCCAGGCGGCGTCGTCGATCGCGTCTCCCCCGTCGCTGAGGGCGGTCGCGACGATGTCCACCAGCTCACGCGCTTGCGGACTGTCCAGGTCGAACCGCTGCGCTGCTGACGCAGTGGCCTGGTCGAGGTCGTCGGCGGAGTACTCGTTCACGTTGGGCTCCTCGGTTGCCGGGACGGACGCAGGAGTCACGTCCCAACCCGGCCGGCGACGATTCAGACTTGAGCCAGCGTGCTGAGGATCAACGCGGCGGCGACCATCGGTGGCCCCATCGGAACGTGGCCATCGCGCAGCCGATACCGGCCGGCGGCCGCTCCGACGACGCCGACGGCTGCGGTCAGCAGGTACGTCGCAACCAGGCCGCCCAGCACACACGGCCAGCCGAACCAACCCAGTACCGCGCCGATACTGGGCGCCAACTTGACGTCACCCGGGCCCGGCTGCCCTGTCAGCACGAACGACAGCAGCAACAGCCCACCCCACACCAGCGCCCCAAGCGGCGCACGCACACCGCTCACGCTGTCCCGAGCGACAAAGGTCGCGCCGGCGAGAGAAAACGCCATCGTGACCGCCAGCGGAAGGCTGAGCTGGTTCGGAATGCGGTGCTCGACGGAGTCGATCGCGGCCGCGGGAACCGCCAACAGTCCGAAGGAAACGGCCGCTGGGATGAGCGGCGGCCACTGCCCGATTGCCGCTCCGCCTGCCCAGCTGCCGAAGAGGCACAAGAACTGGACAAGCGACGGCACAGGCGTCGTCGCCGCGCGGCGGAGCAAAGTCATCGTGAGCGGTGTGCATGCCATCGCGACGGCTGCCCCTGCGAACATCCCGTTCACCGCGGTCGCTGCTCGAACACGAGTCTCACCTCGGCGCCTCGGAACGCTGTGCTGTCGGCGGCCGTGGCCGGGCGGTAGTGCCAGGCCGGGTGGTTCGAGCACGCCAGTGAGCGTCGGCAGCGGCAGGCTTCGATCCGCCACCAGCCGGCGTGCAGGATCCGCAGCCGCACCCGCAACCCAGCGGGCCTTCGAGCGGCGATCGCGGCCTGGGTGCGAGCGGCGACTTCAGCGAGTGTCGCGCCGTGCACCAGAAGCTGACCATGGGCCTCCAAGTGGCCAGTGACCCACTCGACATCCGCTACCTCAGGTTGCATCGCCACCACCGCCTGCCCTGCACTCGATTCACCGAAGACATGCGTATGGAGCGGGCCGTCGGATACGGCACGAACGAGGCTGTGGTCAGTCGTGGTCGAGCGCAGCGATCTCGGCGCGCTGGTCACCCGAGAGCGTGGTCATCCAGGTGTCGAAGTCCTGCAGCACGGCCAGTCGCTCGGCGCGCGCCGGCTCGATGCGTGCCTGCTGCCCCGCGACCAGGTCGAGCGCCACGCAACCGTCGTCGATGTCCGCGTGAGCGATGTGGATCGCGCGGCGGCGCACGACCGCCACGTCGAAGGTAGGAAGTCCGCTTCGGACGGTCGCTGGTGTGACGAGGGGGCGGATCCACACGACTGCGGGGTCGTCGCGGTCACGGCGGGCGTGCCGCGCGAGCGCGGCACGGAAGACTTCTCGTCCGTCGTCGAACACGACCAGTTCAGCGCCGGGCAGATCGTCGCCGGTGTCTTGCCCGCGTCCGACGAGCAGATCGGTGAACCGCGTCCAGAACTCGTCTTCGGTCAGGTGCTTCACAGCGTGACGACCTCCTCGATCGGCTTCCCGGCAATGCTGGTGACGCCCTTGGCATGGAGGAGCGTCTTGATTTCGTCGCGTTGCGCGGTGTTCTTGCAGAGGATGCGGCTGGGGACGATCTGGATGATCCGCCGACGGAGCCCGTCGGCATCGCTTGTCGTGCACAGCGTCAGCTGCCAGGCACCCTGAGCGTTGCTCGCCGTCAGGATGTTGATCCCGGACTGCTCGAGGTTGGAGATCGAGGCGAGGACCTCGTCGGCCACGATGCCGTATGGCAGGTCAGGTCGCTGTTTTACCAGTTCGATCAGGGCAACGGCGATGTTCTGCTCCGCGACACCGAACGAATGACGCATACGCGTGGTGAGATATCGCAACGCTGAGTCACGTCGATCCAGAGACCCGTCCTCGGCACCGACCGCGTCCACAACGGCCCCGATGTCGCCGTCTTCGGCGGACGCCAGGAGCCGCTTCGCGGACGCGGTGTCGAGACCGAACAGGCTCTCTTCGCTCCGCAGGAAAACAAGATCGCGCGATGGGCCGTCGACGGTGCGGGTCCGCTGCAGGTAGTTGAGAAGCTGGCGATGATGGGTGTGACGGGTGTCAGCGACCCGCTTGTTCCCGGCCCCGTTGACGCCCTCGCCGTTTTCGTTGCCCTCCCCGACCATGAGGGGTGCGAGCTTGGCATCCGGGTTGTTGTACCTCTGCGCAAGCTCTTTCGCATCGGGGTCGATGTCGTCGGGCAGGGATTCGGAATTCTGCAAGTTCAGCACGTGCGCGGGAAGCTCTGGATCGATGACCAGGTCCCGGCCGAACAGAGGGAACTCCACGCGTAGGCACACCAGTTTCGCCAGGGCTGTCGCCGACCGTGCGGGGTTCTCGTGAAGATGCTTGGTCCGGTACCGGTCCTCGGCGAGCCGGTAGGTCAAGGCGAACGTGTTGAGCAGGTGCTTCACCCGACGTGGGCTGGTTACGTGTCCGGGAATCAGGACCGAGATGACCAGCGGAAGATTGGTCAGTTCGCTCCAGACGCCGGACTCACGATCCTTCACCAGGTTTAGGGCGAACTCGCCGATGTTGGGAGCGAGCAGGGCGGGAAGGCTGATCTGGTATTGGAAGACCTTGTCGAGGTAGGCACTTCCCGTGCTGTAGTAGGGATTATGCGCCGTCACCGGGGTGGGTTGCTGCGATTTTCGCGACAAGGCCTCTTCGAGTACCTGTTGGTCAGCGGCCACTATGAAGACACATCGGTCAGTTCCGAGGAAGGTTCGCACCGCATCCAACGTGGCGACCACGTCTTCCGAGCTGCACCGGTCGAGCTCGTCGACGAAGATCACCACACGGTTCGCTTTGGAATCTTTCACCAGATCCGCGAGGAGTGCTTCGAACTGTTCGTCGCTGTCCGGCTTGGACAGGCTGCGTTCGGCCGCGAGATTCTTGCCGACCAGGGCGATCAGCCCTGACAAGAGCGTCGCCGGAACGAGCCCGGCCGTGACAGCGGTGCCCGCCATCCTGGTGAAGTTCTCGCCGAAGGAGCCGGCCTGAAGCAGGGCAATGATGGCGATGACCCCCACGACGAGGAACACCAGGGCAACAAACAGTGCAGCGAAGACCCGGATCAGCGCCCAGACACTCGTGGCAGGGACGCGGATGTCCGTGCGGGTGCGTCCCGAGTACAGGTCTTCGTGGTACTTCGCATCAGTTACGCCGAGCTCGTTCGCGGCAGCCGTCACGAACGTCCGGCGCAGGGGATTCTCCGCGTACTTGAACGCGTCGAAACGAACGAACCGTACCCCTTTGACCCCTTGGAGCCTTCCTTTCACGAGGTTCGCGATACCGGACTTCCCCGAACCCCACGGCCCGTACAGAGCGATGTTCGTCGGAGCTTCCACTCTCGTCGCAAGCTCGACGAGCTGGTCAGCTATGCGCTGGTGCTCGAACCGGTCCTCGTGGGCGTCCGTGAGTTCTCGATCCTCAATCAAATCCTCGTGCCCGAGCAACCCGGACCTCACCGTGAACTCTGCGTCGAAACCACCCGCCCCTGCTATCCGGCCGTCCATACCACACCTCCCTCAGTGCACTATAGACAGTTCGCCCGACACTTCCAGGCCCGACACGAGGCCTACGGTAGTAGTGATATCCACTAGTGACATGAATAGTTATCCGCACAACAACGACAGTGGTTGCAAATTAACTCTTGCGTCTCGGCAGACATCCCATCCTGTGTAGCGGCGCGCGGTGCGCTGACGACGGCCGAGCTGGCCAAGGTTGAGGACATAACCAGGTGTGTGGATCGGGGCGCGGTCACACACTGCAGCATCCGGCAACCGCGGGCGGGATCGCGTTCTTAACCTCAAGACGAGACTGGGGATGGCCAACGTTCTCGTCTTGCCAAGCCTGTGAGCCCGCCAGCAGCTTGTCGGGTGGCAGGGCCACGCTGCTGATCCGCGGGCAGGTGCAGGCACTCGTGGACCATGTCGCACAGTACCCGACCACGGCGTCCGCGGCGGAGTCACCGAAGCCGGCGCAACTCACCACCTGGTCGGCCAGGTCGATCCTGCTCGCCCACGCGACGATCAACGGCGATCGGGCCACCCTCGCCACTTTCGCCGGTCACGCCCCGGATTCGGGCCGGTAGCCCAGCTCACCCGTACCGACCGGTGCCCGTCGAGCGGGGACGGGGTCAGGAACGCGATCCCGGAGCTGTTGCCCTCTTCGACCCATGCCAGCGTGTGCGTGTCCAGGGCGGCGCCGTCCTGGATCTCGCCGGCGGCTGGCACGGTTCCCGGCGGCTCGTCGCGGAGGACGACCGTCTGCAGGTTCACCGGCGCCAGCACCCCCCAGCCGGGCATGTCTTCCACCGCGCTCGCCAGCCAGCGCGCGTTGGATAGGTCGCGTCGCAGCCGTTGGCGGACCGCTTCCACGCCGTCCAGACACAGCTAGAACTACAACGTCAGCGCGCGGAACCGGCGGCCCAGCGGGATCCCCAGTCCTTGTACTGGGTCACGCCGCCGTCTGCGGCCGAGCGCAGGTACGAGGGGTTCAGATGTAGCGTCAAATTTTGAATGATCGTCGTGCGCTCACCGGAGAGCTCCGAAGTGGACTCCCCCGGACGGGCGGCTCAGTCGTGCCTCGAGCGTCGGCGGGCCCAGCGGACGTAGGCTGAGCCGATGGCTGGAACGGAACGACCCACCACGTTCGTCACCTGGGCGCACCGGGCGAGCGATTGGACGGCCGAACAGACGGACGAGTGGCAGCACACGGTCCACAGGTTCGCCAGGGCTCTCCGGGAAGCGGGCGTCGACGCCGACATCGATCTCTTCCACCAGCACGACGACGCAGTCGATTGGACCCGCTACGGAACCCTGGCGATCGAGCACGCGGACACGACCATCATCGCGATCTCACGCGCCTGGCGGGAACGCTGGGAAGGCAGCAACGCGCCCACCGAAGGCGCCGGCGCCGCGCGGGAGGCTGACGCCCTGCACGGTCGGTTCGACGCGGATCAGCAGCGTTTTCAGAAAACGGTGAAGATGGTGGTGCTGCCCGGCGCCGACGACCAGGACATCCCGGCCGACCTGCGGCGCGTCACGCGCTACTACATCACTGACTTCACGCGGGACGGCATGGAAGACCTCTTGCGCACGCTCTACGGAAGCCCGCGCTACGTCATGCCGCCGTTGGGCCCGGTCCCGGACCTGCCACCGGAGCTGCCCGCGGAACCACAGTCCGAACTCGAACCGGATGTCGGGTGGCGCGGGCTGAGGGTCCCGGTCCAGCCGGTCGACACCGCGCTCGACACGGTCCCCGACCGCCTCGGCGGACCGGTCCTCGAACTGCAGCTCCACCCGCCTGTTCCGGTCCCGAACCTGCCGATGGCCGGCCTCCGCGAGCTCGTGAGCGATCTCGAGCGCATCCTCAGCGCGGCTCTCCCGCCCCTTAGTCCGTTGGGCAGCCGGTCCCAAGACGAGTGGCAAGTCCGCAAAGCGGTCGAAGGCGATGTCGCATCCGTTCGGTCTGAGCCTCTGCTTCGCGGCGCGGGGCTCGGCGTGTCACCGGACTTCCCGCTGTACATCGATGTCCATCGCGATCGGACCGTCGTCATCGCCATGCGGTTGCGCCGCGACGCGATCAGCGCGAAGGTCGACGACGCCTCCTTGCAGCGCATCGCCGAGGAACTGATCTCCACCGCGAGCGGCCTAAAGGTTCTCGCGGATGATGTCGTCCCCTTGCTCAGGCTCGGCCCGCTGGATTCGGTTTCGCCCGGCGATCCCGGCACCCTACAAGACGGATCATCTAGTGCGACGTTCCCGTGGATGCACGGCGGGAAGGCGAAGACCACTGGTACGGACAGCATCCCGCTCGGCTATCTCCGGGCGCATGTTGCCGAAGTCACCACGGAACTCGTCGCGCAGCTGGTCGCCGACCTGCCGGGATGCGGGCGTCCGTAACAACCGGCCGCCGGCCGAGAGACTCTGGTGGGGAGCAACGCACACCCGTCGATTCCTCGGATGCCGGAAAGCCGGGGAGGACGTGTGCTGCCGCGATCGCGTCGAAACGTGCCGTTCTCGCGCTCGTGGTAGTGGTAGTGCTGGTAGCGGGCGGACTGACCGCCTGGCTGCTGACCGACACCTCCGCACCGACGCAGAGCCTCGCGAGCGGTTCGTTCCGGGACACCGGAAGCGGAGTGAGCGCCTCGGACGACGCGCCGCAATCGATGAAGGCGGTCCCCGACGACAAGGTCGCGAAGCCGTTCTTCACGGGAACTGAGTCGCCCCAGCGGCACATCAACATCACGAAGGCGGACCCGAGTAAATGACCGCCCTCGCGGACGTCGTTACTGCGCCTACCGTCTCAGAACGTCCGGAGCCGTTGATCTGCCGATCTTGCTCGGTCCTCCACTTCCGGAGAATCCGACGGCCGTAGTTGTGCGTTCCGACCACTCGATCCAGCTCGGCGCCCGTCGGCGTGCGGCCGCGGGCCCGCTCGCCGACGTAGTACTCCCACATGCGTTGCTCGGCGGTCGGGGCCGGATCGTCCGAGACGTCTGCGAGTCGCAGTCTCGGCGGAGTCTCGGCGGCAGGCTGCTCGGTCTCGTTGTGGGCCTCACGGCGATGGCGGAGGGCTCGGTTGAGGAGTTCTACCGCTAGGAGCAGGGCCAGGGGTGGGCTGGCGGCGACGATGACGCCGAGAATGGTCTGGTTGTCGGTCGAGCCGATGTTTGCGCACAGCGAGAGCGAGATCCCGAACCCGAACGCCGTCCACGCGATACGGCGGCCGGAGTCTCGCCCGGCCGTCCACAGCTCCACCGTTGCGATCGTGAGCAGGCCGTCGACGATCAGTGGCCAGATCGCCGCCGTCGTGGGGTCGGCGCCGAAGCGAAGAGCGAACGTGCGGCCGTGCCGGTAGGACGCATACGCCGCGCCGAGGGCCACCAGGGCGGTGCAGGCACATTGGACGACCAGGGAGAGCTGCCATCGCTGTGGTCGGGTCATGACGCACCTCCGAGGGCAGGCTTGTGAGCGAGGGGGTGGGGCTCGCCGGTGAGCGCGGCCAGTGCGGTGGCCACGTCGTGGAGCGAGGCTTTGACATAGGTCACCGTCGCGCTGTCCCCCGCATCCGAATGCCCCGCGTAGGCGTGCGCAACGCCGTAGCCGAACCGGCGCTCGACCCAGGTCAACGTGGTGTGCCGGAGCCAGTGGGTGGAGATGTTCTGCGTGTGCACCGACGGGACATGTCGGCCGATCCGGTCCCACAGGTAGTCGTAGCGGCGTTTGGTGATCGGCTCTCCCGTGCGATACCGCAGCAGCGGCCCGTCGGGGTGGGTTGCACCTCGCTCGTCGGCGTGCGAGACCAGCAGTCTCATCAACGTCGGTGACACCGGCTGGAACCGGCTCGTGCCGTCCTTCTCCCGCAGGTAGACGAGACACTGGGTCTCCTCCAGGTCTCGCCGCCGCAACCCCAAAGCTCCCCCACGCCGGCACGCAGTCTCGGTATGCAGCCTCAGCAGGAGCGTGTCGAGATACGGGTCGTCTCCCGTCTCGGCTGCTGCGGCGTTGATCTCGATCAGCTCGTGGTCAGCGAGCGCTCGTCGTGGTGAGGGCAACCGGCGGGGTTTGGCCACCTTCAGTGCCGGGTTCTCGGCCTCGGTCAGGATCCGGTCGGCGACCGCATGCCGGTACAGACAGCGGACCGCGGCAATGAAGTTCTCCGCCGCGTTCCGCCCACCGCGGGAGTTGCGCCGCACCACCGCCTGCGCCCGGGACTCCTCGGCCAGCTGCTTGATCTCCGACGGCGACGGCTCATCCAGCCGCCGACTCCCCCACTCCGCCTCCAGACGACGCCAGTAGGAGGAGTACGAGCGTGCCGTCGCCGCCGACACCGCGCGGGCGACCACCGGGATGTAGTCGGTGAACGTCGGAACCCGCCGTCGCTCCACCGGTTCGGTGAGCAGGTCGGCAGGGGCGATGCCCATCTTCGACAACAGCAACCGGGCCGCGTCCAGTTCCATCTGGCTACTGGTCATCGCCACCACCGCCGGTCAGGGAGGCGTGGTAACCGAGGATCATCTGGTCCAGGGCCGTCAACGGGTGCACGACCAGGACACCGTGCTCAGGGTCGGCTACCAGCAGGACGTCGTCGCCGGCGGTCACACCGCACAACCGTCGCAGCGCGACAGGCAGCACCACCGTCCGGCGCGTACCCAACCGGAACACGCCGCCGGGGTCAGGCTTCATCACCACCGAGGTCGCCACGCCGGTCGCAGCCAGCCGCACCGACGCCGGCCAGCCCAGCAACCTCAGCAGAGGCCGCACGCACACGCGGCCGGAGGCGTCGATGCGGGCGATCGCGTAAGCCAGACCGCACCGGGATCGATCGGGCGGTGGTGTCGGCAACGGCAGCGGGACCGCGATCGGAGCCAACGGCGCCAGCAGGCCGTCGATGCTCGCCCCAGGGATCACCGGAGCTACGAGAGCGCTCACGTTGACCACCTCGACCGGGTGACACGAGGCTGCAACGCAAGATGCCGACCACCAAAACCGGTGATCGGCGTGCTGTGAGAGGATCGGTGAAAGTTCACCACTTTTGGTGTCCGAGGGGGGACTTGAACCCCCACGCCCGTTAAGGGCACTAGCACCTCAAGCTAGCGCGTCTGCCATTCCGCCACTCGGACCTGCTGAAGAAAGAGTATACGGCCACCCCGACCCCTCCTTCAGGGGGGTCCGGATCCGCCCTGGGACCGGGTCTGGCATCATCGACCGGCTTCGCTCCTCTGCATCGATCCAGGCGCCGCCGTGGCTGGGCGATGGGCCGGTGAAACGCCGTGCTCATACGGTTTACAAGACCGGTTCTGCTTCCTAGGATTCGCCGGGCAAGCCAGCGCGTTCAAGCGCCCTCAGGACCTGGAGGTTCCGGTATGGCGCGCGCTGGTTGGCCGTCTGATGATGAGATTTCCGTTGATGAGCTCCTGCGGGAAACCGGGGCCATGCCCCGGTCGCTGGAGGCCTCCGAGCACGTTGCGCGGGTTCGTGAGGATGACACCGGTGCCGGCTACCGGGAACGGCTCGAGCAGCGGGCGAAGGAGGCCGCCGCCGCTCAGCAGCGGGCCGGGCGGCGGATTCGGTGGGTCTCCGCCCTGTGCGGGGGCCTTGTCGTCGTCGGGAGCCTCGTGATCATTGCCGTCACCTCGGAGAGCTCGCCCGGGCGGCAAGCCTCCCTGGCTGCAGATCCGCTGGCGCCCGCCACCACTCCGCGGACGGTGGCCACCACCGCGCCGAGCCCCACGCCGGTGCCCACCGTGCTCCGGCAGGTCTCGACCTCCGCGTCCCCTTCGACGAGCGCGCCCAAGACCACCGCCACCACCAGCCAGACCCAGGCTCCTCCCCCGCCCGCTCCGGTCGCCTCGTGCACCGTCCACTACGCCGTCACGGATCAGTGGCCCAACGGGTTCACCGCCAACGTCTTCGTCACCAACACCGGTAACCAGACGCTCAACCCGTGGACGACCACCTGGAACTTCACCGCCGGGCAGCGGGTCACCCACAGCTGGAACGGCGACTACTCCCAGAGCGGCTCGCGGGTCACCATGAAAGCGGTTTCCTACAACCTGGCCCTCGCCCCGGGCGCGACCGTCAACATCGGCTTCAACGGCTCCTTCGACCGCGGCAACCCGGCGCCCGTCGGCTTCAGCCTCAACGGCACCGGCTGCAGCACGAACTAACCCAGCACCTCACGCATGAAGCCCACCAGCCAGTGCTGGGCCGGGCTGCGGGCGTGCGTGTGCCGCGTGTACACCGACACCTGGGCCGGCTCGACCTCCATCGGCAGCTCGAACAGCCGGACCCGGTGCTCGGCCGCGAACACCTCCGCCACCAGCCGCGGGACCATCGCCACCAGCTCGCCGTCCTGCACCAGGTACGGCAGCGCCGCGAACCGGGTCACCTCCAGCACCACGCGGTCGAGCAGGCCGCACGCCTCCAGCGCGCGGCGGGGGCCGTCGTGGCCGGTCGGGCCGAACACCGTCACGTGGCGCTCCGCCGCCAGCTCGCCGAAGGTGACCACCGAAGAAAGCCGTGGGTGGTCGCGCGCCACCATGCCCAGGTAACCCTCGGAAAACAGCGGGATCCGGGCGACGCGCTGCGAGCTGATCAGCGACGACGCGATGAACGCGTCGACCTCGCCGCGGCCGAGCTGGTCGGCCGCGCGGTCGACGTCCAGCGGCCGGACGGTCAGCGTCACCCCGGGAGCACGCGACGGCAGCGCCGCCATCAGGCGTGGCAGCAGCGAGATCTCTCCCAGGTCCGACAGGCACAGCGTGAACGCCGCCCGGGCCGTCGACGGCGAGAACGACTTCGCGCCGCTCACCGCCGTCTCGATCTCGGACAGCGCGCTGTGCAGGGGCTCGTAGAGCGCGCGGGCCGTCGTCGTCGGGACCAGGCCGCCGCCGGTGCGGCGGAACAGCTCGTCGGAGAACCGGCGCCGCAGCTTCTGCAGGCTGTAGCTGATCGTCGGCTGCGTGACGTGCAGGGACTCGGCCGTCGCGGTCACGCTGCGGGTCTCGTACAGCAGCACGAACGTGCGCACCAGGTTCAGGTCGAAGTCCGGCATCATCGATCCCCTCTATGAACCACCGAGGCAACATTTATTGGAACACAACCGCGCTGCTCCATAGGGTCGGTCCGACTTCGAGGAGGCCCCACCGATGCCCACCGTCCGCCGGCTCGCCCACGAGTTCCTGGACCGCCGTGGCCTGACCACCATCTTCGGCAACCCCGGTTCCAACGAGCTGCCGTTCCTCGCCGAGCTGCCGGAGAACTTCCGCTACGTCCTCGGCCTGCACGAAGGCGCCGTCGTCGGGATGGCCGACGGCTACGCGCAGGCGACCGGCCGCCCGGTGCTGGTCAACCTGCACGCCGCCGCCGGCTCCGGCAACGCGATGGGTGCGCTCACCAACGCCGTCTACTCGCGTTCTCCCCTGGTGCTCACCGCGGGCCAGCAGGTCCGGACGGCGATCGGGCCGGAGGCGATGCTCGCCAACGTCGACGCGACGCAGCTGATGCGCCCCCTCGTCGCCTGGTCCGGCGAGCCGAGCTGCGCCGAAGACGTCCCGAGGTCGCTCGCGCAGGCGGTGTTCGAGGCCGAACTGCACCGGCGCCCGAGCTACCTCTCGGTGCCCTACGACGACTGGGCCGTGGAGCTGGACGAGACCGCGACGCTCGACAGGCAGGTTCAGAAAGGCCTGGCGCCGAGCGAAGCCCAGCTCGACGCCCTCGCCGCGAGCGTCGCCGCGGCGCGGAACCCGGCGCTGGTCCTGGGCGGCGACCTCGACGCCACCGGGCTGTTCGACCGGGCCGTCGCCCTGGCCGAGCACCTCGGCGTCGCGACCTGGGTGGCGCCGTCACCGCACCGGCTGCCCTTCCCCAACCGGCACCCGCTCTTCCGCGGCGTGCTGCCCGCCGGCATCGCGCCGGTGTCGGCCGCGCTGACCGGCCACGACCTCGTGCTGGTGCTCGGCGCGCCGGTCTTCCGCTACCACCAGCACGTGCCCGGCGCGTACCTGCCGGAGGGCACCCGGCTGATCCAGGTCACCGACGACTTCGGCGCCGCGGCCCGCGCGCCGATGGGCGAGGCACTGGTCGCCGCCCCCGCGCCGGTGATCGAGGCGCTGCTGGCCAAGGTGCCGGGACGAGAAGCGAGCGCGGGCTACGCAGCGAACCCGGCGCCCAAGACCGGCGGGAAAGCCTTGCACCCGGAGCAGGTGTTCGCCGCCCTGCGCGAAACCCAGGCGGGCGACACGCGCTACGTCGTGGAGTCGACGTCGACGAACTCGGCCTGGTGGCGGCAGATGGACCTGCGCCGCGAAGGCTCGTACTTCTTCCCGGCCGCCGGTGGGCTCGGCTTCGGCCTGCCCGCCGCGGTCGGCGTGGCGATGGGCAGCCCGGACCGCCCGGTCGTCGGCGTGATCGGCGACGGCTCGGCCAACTACGGCATCACGGCGTTGTGGACCGCCGCGCACTACCGCGTGCCGGTCACCTTCGTGATCCTGCGCAACGGCGTCTACGGCGCCCTGCGCTGGTTCGGCGAGCTGCTCGGGACGCCGGACGTGCCCGGCACGGAGATCCCCGGGCTCGATTTCACGGCCATCGCTGCCGGGTACGGCGTCGAAGCCACCACCGTCGGCGACGAAGACGACTTGCGCGCCCAGCTCAAGACGACCCCGGACGGCCCGCGGCTGATCCAGGTCGACACCGAACCGACCACACCGGAGTGATCATGACCTTGCTCGATGACGCCTTCGTCCGCGGAAGCGGCGGAACCCACGCGGTCGTCGAACCGGCCACCGGGGACACCCTGGGCCGCGTGGGCATCGCGACGCCGGACGACGTCGCGGAAGCCGCCGCCACCGCCGCGAAGGCCCAGCGTGACTGGGCCCGGCGCAAGCCCGCCGAACGCGCCGCCGTGTTGCGCCGCGCCGGCGAACTGTGGGAAAAGCACGCCGCCGAGGTGCAGGACTGGATCGTCCGCGAAGCCGGTTCGACGCGGCCCAAGGCCGGGATCGAGACCGGGATGGCGGCCGGGATCTGCTTCGAGGCCGCGGCCCTGCCCACCCACCCGCTCGGCGAGGTGCTGAGCACGGGCGAACCGCGCTGGTCGCTGGCCCGGCGGGTGCCGGCCGGCGTGGTTTCGGTGATCTCGCCGTTCAACTTCCCGCTGATCCTCGCCATCCGCTCGGTCGCGCCCGCGCTCGCGCTCGGCAACGCCGTGCTGCTCAAGCCCGACCTGCGGACCGCGGTGTCCGGCGGGGTGAGCATCCTGCGCGTCTTCGAGGAGGCCGGGCTGCCCGAAGGCCTGCTGCACCTGCTGCCCGGGGACACGGGAGTCGGCGCCGCGGTGGTCGACGCGCCGGAGGTGTCGGTGGTGTCGTTCACCGGCTCGACCGCGGCCGGGCGGAAGGTCGGCGAAGCCGCCGCGCGCTCGCTCAAGCGGGTGCACCTGGAGCTCGGCGGCAACAACGCGCTCGTCGTGCTGCCGGGCGCCGACGTCGCCAAGGCGGCCTCCGCCGGCGCGTTCGGCTCGTTCCTCCACCAGGGTCAGATCTGCATGACCACCGGCCGTCACCTCGTCCACGAGTCCCAGGTGGACGAATACGTCGAAGCCCTCGCGGAGAAGGCGCGCCGGCTGCCCGTGGGGAACCCGGCCGAGAGCGACGTCGCGCTCGGCCCGATCATCGACGACCGCCAGCTCGCGCACGTCACCGACGTCGTCGACCGCAGCGTCGCGGCGGGCGCGCAGGTGCTGGCGGGCGGGAAGCCCGACGCGCCCTTCTACCCCCCGACCGTCCTCTTCGGACTCGACGACGCGAGCCCGGCCTGGCGCGAGGAGATCTTCGGCCCGGTGGCGCCGGTGCGCGCCTACCGCGACCTCGACGAGGCCGCCCGGCTGGTCAACGCCTCCGAGTACGGCCTGTCGGTCGGCATCCTCGGCGACGTCGGCACCGCGATGAAGCTGGCCGAGGAGGTCCGCTCCGGCAAGGTGCACATCAACGAGCAGACCGTCGGCGACGAACCGACCGCACCCTTCGGCGGCGTCGGCGACTCCGGCAACGGCTCCCGCTTCGGCGGGGCGAAAGCCAACATCGAGGCCTTCACCGAAACGCAGTGGCTCACCGTCCGCGCGGACCTCGCGCCTTACCCGTTCTGAGGAGCACGACGATGAAGACGTCTCGTGGCGCGTGGACGGCGGTCCTTTGCTGGCTGACCGTCCTGCTCGAGGGCTACGACCTGGTCGCGCTCGGTGCCACCATCCCGACCCTGCTCAAGAGCGGCTACCTCGGTTTCACCGCGGCGGGCGCGACCGTGGTCGCCACGGTCTCGCTGATCGGCGTGGCCGTCGGCGCCGCCGGGCTCGGCCCGCTCACCGACCGGTTCGGCCGCCGCGTGCTGCTCATCGGCTCGGTCCTGCTGTTTTCGCTGTTCACCTTGCTGACGCCGCTCGCGCCGAACGTCGCGACGTTCGGCATCTTCCGGTTCGTCGCCGGGCTCGGCCTCGGCGCGTGCATGCCGGTGGCGCTGACCGTGATGTCGGAGAACCTGCCGGCCCGGCGGCGTGCCAGCGCGAGCACGTTCACCATGACCGGCTACCACGTCGGCGCGGTGTTGACTTCGGTCCTCGCGCTGTCCGCCAAGGAGGACTGGCACCTGCTGTTCTACGGCGGCGGGATCGTCGGCCTGCTGGCGGTGCCGCTGATGTGGTGGAAGCTGCCGGAGTCCGCGGCCTACCTCGCGGCCAGGGAGCAGCACGAACGCGCCGGGCTCAAAGACCTGCTGAGCGGCCGGTTCCGGCGTATCAGCATCGCCGTGTGGACCGGTTCGTTCATGGGCCTGCTGCTGGTCTACGGGCTCAACACCTGGCTGCCGCAGCTGATGCGCACGGCGGGCTACCCGATCTCGACGTCGATCACGCTGCTGCTGGTGCTCAACGTCGGCGCGGTGCTCGGGCTGGTGCTGGCCGGCACGATCGCCGACCGGTTCGGCATCCGCCCGATCGTGCGGATCTGGTTCGGTGCCGGGGCGGTCCTGCTGGCGGCGCTGAGCCTGAAGATCCCGAACGCGGTCGTGCTCAACGCGGTCGTGCTGCTGACGGGCGTGTTCGTGTTCTCCGCGCAGGTGCTGATCTACGGCTACGTCGCGCACGCGTTCCCGGCGCAGGCCCGTGGTACCGCGCTCGGCCTGACGTCGGCGGTCGGGCGGCTGGGCTCGATCCTCGGCCCGTTCGTCACCGGGGCGCTGGTCACCGCCGGGATCGCCTACCCGTGGGGTTTCTACTTCTTCGCCGTGGTGGCCGCGCTGGGCCTGGTCGCGGTGTTGCTGCTGCGCGGCGAGACGCGGGCCGAGGAGCGGTTGACGCCCGTGTCCGCCGGCTAAACCGTGTCTTCCGGACGGCGGCGGCCCAGCGTCGCCTCCGGGTGCTCGGTGCGGCGGTCGGAGTCGCGCAGGACCTCGCGGGCCTGGCCCTCGGGGTCCGCGCTCTCGACGGCCTGCTCTTCGGGCAGCAGCTCGGCGCGGGTTTCGGTCCGGTCAGGGGTGTCGGTCATGCTTCGCGAGTACCCGGTCCCGACCGATCTCAGACACGCAGCCAGCCGATGGCCAGCGAGAGGACCAGCCCGGCGACCATCAGCACGAGGATGCCGGTGACGACCAGCCACAGCACCGGCATCGCCTTGGACGGCATCGGCTGCGGGTGCGACAACCCCGACGTCTGGGCGGAGTCGGGTGGCGTGCTGCCCGGGGGCACGCCACCCCCGGCTTCCAGGTCCGGGGTCCGGCGGGGGTCCGGATCCGGGGGTTCGGCGGTCATGGCGGCACCGTCCTTCCGTCGCTCCCGCGGCGGGTGCCCGGCCGGCGGCCGGGCAAACCCGATCACTCGCGGGACCGGCGGTTGCCGGCGGCGTCGCGGCGCAGCCGGTCGGTGTGGGCCGAGATCTCCCCGAGCTGCTCGGCCAGCCCGGCGTGCGCGCCGGTCAGGTGCGGCTGCGCGGCGGCCAGCGGCGGGAGCAGCGTCGCCGGGTCGTCGTCGCCGAGGGCCGCGCCGAGGCGGTCGGCGCTGGCCTGCCCGGCCGGGCCCAGCCCGTCGAGCGCGCTGACCCGGCCGGCGAGCTGCCGCAGGATCGCGGAGTTGCGGCGGGCCCAGTCGGCGACGGCCCGGTCGCCCGCACGCCGGTCGCGTTCCGCGTCGACCCGCGCTTCGCCGGTCTTCTCGCCGGTGTGCGACGGCTGCAGCCGCAGGTAACGCCGTTCCGCGGCCTGGCGGCTCGCGACGCCCAGCGCGGGTGCGAGCGCCACCCAGCTGGCGCCGGCCGCCCTGGCCGCGGCGATCAGCTCCGGTTCCCAGCTCGCCAGCTCCTCGCGCAGCAGCCGCAGGCCGGACAGCGCGTCCAGCACCCGGTCCTGGTCGCCCGCCCCGGCCCGGGCGGCCACGACCACCTCCTGGATCCGGCGCAGCACGCCGGTGGGATCGGTCCCGTCCATCACGTCATCCTTTCGACGACTCACATCTTGTCATCGTTTTGACGACATGCTAGAACAGAGGCGCGTGTTGACACCAGAGTCGACGAGTTTCCAGGAGGTGGATCCCGATGTTGATGCGCACCGACCCGTTCCGCGACTTCGACCGGCTCGCCCAGCAGGTCTTCGGCGCGGGCACCTGGTCGAAACCGGCCGCGATGCCGATGGACGCCTACCGCGCCGGCGACGAGTTCGTGGTGTGCTTCGACCTCCCCGGTGTCGATCCCGGCGCCGTCGAGCTGGACGTCGAGCGCAACGTCCTCACGGTCAAGGCCGAACGACGGCCCCTGCCGACCGGTGACGACGTCCGGATGCACGTCTCCGAGCGGCGGCTGGGCGTGTTCTCCCGCCAACTGTTCCTCGGCGACACCCTGGACACCGAGCACATCACCGCGAGCTACGACGCCGGGGTGCTGACCGTCCGCATCCCGATCGTCGAGAAGGCGAAGCCGCGGCGCATCGAGATCGGCGGCGCCGGCGACCGCACGCAGATCGAAGCCTGACCCCCGGCGGGGCCGGCGCGCCCGGCCCCGCTCCCACCGCGCCGAGGAGGGGTTTGCGGTGACTGCCACTTCCACGACGCGCGGAGCGACCCCCTGCTGGAGGAACTGCTCGCCCGGATCGCGGCCGACGTGCCGGGCAGCCTCGGCGCGGCGGTGTCCGTGCACCACCGTGGCGGTCCCCAGCGGTTGGCTGCCGCCCACGGGCTCGCCGCGGCCTTCGTCCCCGCCCAGCTGACCGGGTTCGGCGGCCCGGTCCCGACCGCGGGCCGCACCGGCGAGCCGGTGGTGACCGCGGACGTCTACGCCGACGACCGCTGGCCGTCCCTGACCCTGACCGGCCTGCTGGAACACCGCCCCGCCCTCGCCGCGGACTGGCCGCGGGTGCGCGGGGCTGCCGCCCTCCCCTCGACGAGGGACGCCGAGAGGACGCTGGTCCTGTCGGTGGCCCTCGACCGCGCCGCCACCGAAGAGACGGTGAACGTGCTGCGGCGTCACGAGCGGCTCGCCGCGATGGCCCTGGTCGTCGCCGAAGCGGGCCGGCCGGACCGGACCGACCAGATGCTGGACCTCCTGCAGTCGCGAGCCGCGCTGGAGGAAGCCAAGGGCATCGTCATCGCCCTGCGCCGCTGCGGCCCCGACGAAGCGTGGAACGCGCTGCGGCGGGCGAGCCAGGAGTGCAACGTCAAGGTGCGCGAACTCGCCGTCGCGCTGGTGGAGCTGCTCGGCGGCGCCCCGGCGCCCCAGCCGGACGGCGAGCGCACGATCCACCCCGGCCCGGCCGCCCGCCGCGCCGCCCAGCAGGTGCTGCACGCGCTGGAAGACCTCCGCCGCTGACCTTCAGGACCGTTCGACGCGGAAGACCGCGATGCGCTCCGCGGCCGCCGCGACGGCGTCCGGCGTCGGCGCATCCGCCAGGCCGGTCGTCACGAACCGCTTCCCCACGCTCGGCGGGCTCGTTTCGACGAGCCGGCGCAGGAC